>JAAYCL010000011.1 GCA_012729785.1 Chlamydiota bacterium
ATCTATGTGAAGCACCTAACTTATCAGTATTCATCACGAATAGATTATGGCCGCCGATTTGTTTACATTCGTCATTTGGCGAACGCGCAATTGTCATTGATGCACTTCTAGTTACATCGTCAAATAATTTGCAGTCACTACAGCATTTCTCCCGACTTTTAACATACTCCGGGTTTTCTCTCAGAATTTTGGGAGGATTAGATTTTCCATCCATATTTCTTGGCCAGTTCTAGTCCCCTTGCATGATCCTCCGGAGAAGGCGGATCCTGCGATATGAAGATTAACTCATACGGTATTGAATCCCTACGAGGAGTAAGCTTGTATGCAGGGTACTTATGACTAATCTTGACCAAATCTCCAGCACTCTTATCCTTAAGTCGATCTATGATACTGTCTATGAAAGCAATCTCTTGTCCACTAAACTTACTTGGGTCTGAATCCCTTAATGGTATAACCCTGTTCTGTTCATGGTTAAAAAACTGACGTGTTATTACCCTTACAGTTTTGTCCCTTTTCTCCATCTCCATCATTATCGGGACCATCTGTCTCGGCGCGGGTCCCTCGTCTATGGCGAAGTAGTCCGCACCAGTTATAGGCTTACCGTACATACCGTAGTAAAGCATGTCACAGAAGAAAAGGATCTTGTTCAGCTTGGTAGCCTCAAAATACATATCATCTACCGATTTCTCGGCAATGTAGATGATAAGCTCTTTCAGCTTGTCGTTATCCTGCTTGAATCTCTTGGGAGCAATTTCTGTTCTCATTTTCTTGCCCTCCAACGAGTTGCGGCAAATCGTTGAGGTACTTGTCCCTTTTGCTACACTCCTCCTTTGAAAGTTTACGCACGTCGCTCTAATAATGTCAAG
Source organism: Chlamydiota bacterium (assembly GCA_012729785.1). Lineage (NCBI taxonomy): Bacteria > Pseudomonadati > Chlamydiota > Chlamydiota bacterium. Next base: position 867 of record JAAYCL010000011.1, read on the forward strand.
AGCCATTTTCAAAAAAGTTTCATTGTTTTTCATAATGCTACATTCTCCAATATAGGGTTAATCAAGTATAGGCGAAAGAAAAGCGAAAATCAAGAGTCCGCCTCACCTATGCGCAAAAGGTGAAGTGGGTTAGTCAAGTATATAATTCCGTTCACTAATTCCGCGGTTCTTTCCTTCACTCTCCGATCGAGTTCGTTGCACGAATCGCGAAGCAACTTCTCGGCGTGTTTGCGCTCCGATATGTCGCGCGCCATCGCTACCATATAGTCCCCCCCCGGCAGGCTTACAATGGAGGAGCTTACCTCGACGGGGAAGTCTGTGCCGTCTTTCCGCCTGATCAATCCCTCCCGAATGAAGACGCTCTTCCTTACCCTTCTTTCTCTCTCCTTCTCTTCGTCCCACGGACGTGTAATGGAGGGGTCGATATCGGCTACGGACAATGCACGGAACTCGTCACGTGTATAGCCTATTGCCATACAGGCAGCCTCATTTACATAGAGGTACTGGCCCGTATGCAGATCAATGATCGAAAGGAAATCGCTCGAACGGTCGATAAGCTCATGAAAGAGGATTAAATCCTCTTCCTGATGCCTTGTATTGTTGGAATCCCTTAGCATGCGTAACATCCTACGCGTCGGTCAGTAAAGCTGATCGCCTTGCTATGCCGCTGTAGTGTCATCCATGCACCTGGCTGCGATCCCCCTCACGTTCGCTCCCACCTGTGCAGACAGACGTTGCATCGAGTGATAGGCTTTGAAGACATATCGTCGGGATTCTAGCATAGAGACAACAATACAGGGCAATATAATTGTCAATGAATTAGAGGAGAGGATTCGCATCGCTTGTGGCCCACGGATAAGGCAGTTCTGATATTGTTTCGGTATATCCCCTGACAGCATGTGTGATTCCGGCTATCTTCCTACCTAATAGATCGTTGCGATATAGCGAGACATCCTCCGGCTTAGCCAACAAATAGACCTTGCATGTTTTCCCGATATTGGCTATTTTCTCATTTAAGAAATTACGGAGATCTGGGAATATGCCCACAATCCAAGAGATGATCAAGATGCTCCGGACAAGGAAGATCGTTCTGCCACCCTTGTCGTTCGATGTTCTGGAAGCACAGCCTTCCATGGGGGCCAATCGCCGCATAGACCTGATGATCAAGGCGTCGTGGCGGAGTTCCACGGCACGATTCGCTGTTGAATGCAGGAGTGTCTCGACCCCCAAGGTGTTTCAGGATGGACTCAATCTGCTGAAAACGAAACCCATGCCAACGGGTCGCCTCCCCATGCTTATCCTCCCCTATCTCAATGAAAGGCAATTGCAGACGCTGGAACAGGAGGGGATCAGCGGCATCGATCTGTGCGGCAACGGCGTCGTTGTCGCGCCTGGGATGTTCGCCGTATTCAGAAGCGGAGAGAAGAATCGCTTCCCCTCCTCGGCTCCGATCAAGAACATCTACCGAAAAAACAGCTCGATGGTCGGAAGGGTCTTCCTCTCGCGTCCGGTCTATGAAACCGTGCAGGACATACGCTCCGAGATCAACCGTCGGAACCTTCTGGTGAATTCGTGGAACACATCCCCGATGAGTCTGTCGACGGTATCGAAGGTGCTCAAGACATTGAAGGAGGATCTGATCGTCGAACGTGACGGCATCATCCGTCTGCTTCAGGCAGACGAGCTCCTGCGAAGTATCAGCGTCAATTACACCGCTCCCAAGATCACGGATAGGGTGAAGCTCAATGTGCCCGAGGGGACTGAGATGATCAGGGCTTTACTTGCGAGACAGTCGCAAGAGTTGCGCCTTCCCCTTGTTGCGACGGGCGTATCTTCGGTCGGGCGATATGCCACTATGCAGCGCGGCGACCTGTTGTCCGTCTATTGCCCATGCGTGGAGATGCTGCTCGAACGATCGCTTGGAAACAAGACCGATCGCTTTCCGAACATCGAACTCATTGAAACGGAAGATGAGATGGTGTATTTCGACGCACGTCCGGAGGGTGATTTCCGCTGGGCCTCTCCAGTTCAGGCATACGTGGAGCTGATGGCCGGCGACAAGCGAGACCAGGAAACAGCCGGACAGGTCAAATCGTTTATAGCGGCGGAGCTTCAACAGGCCAGGCCATGATCACGATGCCCGATCTTCAGACCGCATTGCTCGATCTGGTCCACGAGATACGGGACACGGATATCCGGCTCATCATCGGAGGCGGTTTCGGCATCCATCTCAAGTCCGAGCACGTGCGCCTGTCGGGCGCGCGGACGCTTCTTCGGGAATGGCCCACGCCGCGTTCCACCAATGATCTCGATCTGTTCCTACGCGCGGAACTTATCATCCAATCCTCAAGACTCAAGCCTCTGGCTGGTGCCATCGCGCGGTTGGGATATGAGGTCATCCCCGGAGCAGAGAAATACCAGTTTCTGAAACCCGGGCCAGAAGGCATCGAGGCCGGCAGCATCAAGATCGACATCCTCACGGGGCCGCAAAGTCGTTTCCTGGGCACAAAAGTGAAAACAGACTCCCGCCGCGCCCGACCCTCTCCATCGGTGGGCATTCATGCCCATCCCCTGGACGAGGTGCCGATGCTGGAGGACGCGCTGCTGTCGGTTGAGATCGCGGGAATATTGAGTTCCGGCAGGCCCTGGCGTGACCGGATCTTTCTCCCCCATCCCCTCGCCTTCCTGATGATGAAGCTGTTTGCATTCAGGGACCGGATCGACGATGCAGACAAGGAGTTCGGGCGCTACCATGCCCTGGACATCTACACCATCCTGGCGACCACGACGGAAACAGAGTGGGAACAGGCGCTCGGACTGCGTGATCGCTATGCGGGTGAACCATGTGTGGTGGAAGCGGGGCTGCTGGTATCGAGGTACTTTTCCGCTCTCGACCTCATGGGCATGATCCGCATGAGAGAAAGCCGCTATTGGCATCCCGGACTGCAGCTCGATGAATTCATGTCCGCCCTGCGCGAGATATTCTCTGCGGGTTCGTGAACAAAGCCGCCCCTCGCGTGGTTGCCCGTTGATTCCTTTCCTTGGTTCGCCGTGCTTCGGCAAACGCCTTGTGACCAAATTGTGACTAGATCATGGCCACAACATAGCCAAATGCGCCCAAGTTGCTACTCAACTAATGTCGCGCATCTGATTGGCGCGCAATATAATATGTTGTATGCCAGGTAGTTATAGAAGGGCCTCTTTAGGCTTTCAAGACCGGCGCTTTCGACCGCTCAGCCACCCCTCCGGATGCCCGGCATGATGATACTATGCCCCGGGCGGTGGGGGGAACAGCAATGCGCGGCGGCGGCAGCCGGCGTGTTTCCGGGATGACGGGATCCACTGCAACGCCGAGATGGGGCACCGGCAGATACGGCGGCACTGCGTTCCGGATGCGGAGGGACAGGAGCTCCCGAGGAAGGCGATCACGGAGCTGGGGCTCTCTCGGCGCGGGCCTACGACCGGGCGCTCAAGGTCTCCCGCTCCATCGCGGACCTTGAGGGCGCGGAGGCCATCGCCCCCGACCACGTCTCCGAGGCGATCCAGTACCGCGCCCTCGACCGCCAGCCTGGATCGCCAGATCCTCCGAGTCACGTCCCACCCACACACCCACCGGCTGCGGCGTGCAATCGTGATGCGCCGTCGAGCGGCTTGTCCACGTCGCAGGTTCTCTACCGTGGCTGCACTTGCGCCGGCGATTTGCGTATGACGGTTCGGTTAGAAGATGGGCGCCTACCCTTCATACGATGATGCCTGCATATTGGTTGGTCAGGGATGAGATTCCATGCGTCGACAGGTTGATGCTACCGGCGTCACATCCTTTGACCGGTATAGGGACATGCTCTCATGCCATGTTGTCGCTTTGTGCTCCAGGCATGTCTTGGGCGGATTCTGGCCCCATGCCGACCGGAGGCCTGCGAGATCTTCCCGTGAGCGAAGCAGGCCCATAGATCATCGTCACCGCAACAGCGATCAGCGCCAGCCACACGAACTGGTAATTCTTGATCTCTCCGGGCAGTCGCAGAAACTCGCCGGTGAAGTTCATCATGAAGTGCAGCAGGACCGCAGCGAGCGTGCTGCGGCGCGTGTTGTTGTAGACCCATGTCATGACCACGGAGCCCGCCAGGAGGCCCGGTCCCATGGCGACCCAGAACCCCGTTGACCACAGCGGGAATACGTCTGACATCAACGAGCCGCGCATGAAGAACATCGGCATGTGCCAGATCGCCCAAATGACCCCCAGTACGAGGCTGGAGGCCAGCGCACTCCACCTTCTCTGCAGCCGGTCCAGGGCGTATCCGCGCCACCCCATCTCCTCGGGCAGCGGTCCATAGAGCATCCTTGTGATCGCGAACGGCATGATCGTCAAGGGGTGCGTCACATATCCGACCGCCGTATCGAGCGGAGGGATTTCCCCCTTGATGATCCACGCCATCAGAACGGCCAGGGCGCTGTAGACGGGCGCCACCAGCATGATGGTCACGTACCATCCCGGCCGTATTCGCCTGATATTGATCAGCCGGTTCCAGTACTCCCGCTGTGCCTCCTTGTCGGATGCCAGGCAGGTGAGGAGGATCGCCGAGACCGCCGGCCCAAAGATTCCAACGATACACAGAACGACCCCCGGCCCCGCCGAGGTGTCCAGCCCCGACGCTGCAACCGGGATCCAGAACAGCCATGACCACCCGAGCGCCAGTGCGAAGTAGGGCCACGGGCTTGTCTTCCAGTCCGCTGCAATCCGTGTTCTCGGGCACATCGGCTCTCCGAGCATGCTCGAGCTCCACGACCGGCGCGTGCGTGCGCCCCGCCCCACCAACGGATGATCATAGCACGCCTGCGCCAACTCGTTGCGGTATATCGCGCCTCTCGGGCGATGGGGGGGGCGACGGCGAGCATCCACCCCCTCCTCTCCCTCCGTGTCCCGAACCGCCTCCGTGCTGGAACGCGCCCCCTGCCGCCGGACCGGATCCCGATGTGCAGGTTCCCCTTCCGTCGAAATCGATGGAGCGGCGCAGTCACCCCGCTGCAAATGGTGGTATGCTCTCTATGGAATGCAGCGCCGCCTGTATGTACCGACGGCATGGGGGAGACATGGTTGCGCCAATCTGCGCCCTCGCCGCGAGCGTCCTGTGTTGCGCTTCGGGAGCGGCGCATGGAGGGATTCCCGCGATGAAAAAGGCGACATTCGCCGGCGGATGTTTCTGGTGTATGGAGCACCCGTTCAGGGAACTGGAAGGGGTCGCGGAGGCGGTCTCCGGGTATACGGGCGGGACCGGTACGAACCCGACCTACGGGGATTACGCGTCGAAGGGGCACCTTGAGGCGGTACAGGTCGTCTACGATCCTTCCAAGGTCCGCTACGCCGACCTGCTCCGCCTTTTCTGGAGGCAGATCGATCCGACGGACGCGGGGGGACAGTTCGCCGACCGGGGTCCGCAGTACCGGAGCGCCATCTTCTACCACGACGACGAGCAGAAGAAGGAGGCGGAGGCGTCGAAACGCGCGCTGGGGAAGTCGGAAAAATTCTCCGCCCCGATCGCCACGGAGATCCTTCCGGCGGGACGGTTCTACCGGGCCGAGGAGTATCACCAGGAGTACCGCCAGAAGTGCCCCGTCCGCTACGCGGCCTACCGGCTCGGCTCCGGGCGGGACCGGTTCATCAAAAAGCACTGGGGCGACGACATTGAAACCGCCGCCTCGCCGACGCCGACGGCGGCACCGGTTCCCGGCGCAGCCCGCAAGGAAAGATTGACCCCGCTTCAGTACGAGGTCACGCAGCAGTGCGGGACGGAGCCCCCGTTCAAAAACGACTACTGGGACAACCGCCGCGAGGGGATCTACGTGGACGTGGTCTCCGGGGAGCCGCTGTTCAGCTCCCGCGACAAGTTCGACTCAGGCACCGGCTGGCCTAGCTTCACGAAGCCGATCGGGGAGGACACCGTCGTGCGGCGGGAGGACCGCGCCCTCGGGATGCGGCGGACGGAGGTGCGGAGCAGGGGCGCCGATTCCCACCTCGGGCACGTCTTCGACGACGGCCCCGCTCCCACAGGGCTCCGCTACTGCATCAACTCCGCCGCGCTCAAGTTCATCCCGAAGGAGGAGATGGAAAAGGCCGGTTACGGAAAGTACCTGGAGCTTCTGCGGCGGCGATAGGCGGCCGGTTGCGGGTCTGCTCGATCCGCAGCGGATACATCGTCATCCCCGGTTCGCCGCGTCCCGCGAACGTGCCGCTCCTTGCGCTTGGCGAACGAGCCGTCCGCGCTTCGCTGCTCTTTTCAGGCCCCCAAAATGCCTGCAAGGCCCTTTTCCAGGGGCGGATATTGCCTGTCCGTCTCCGCTGCAGCAGGATAACGTGGTCCGCCCCCGCTACACGTGATTGCGCAGCATCAGCTCGCGCGGGTGCGGGTGCAGATAGTGCTGCCGGGCGAGGTACGGCTCCCGGAACTTGCGCACGTAGTGTTGGAGGAGGGTCACGGGGACGACGAGCGGCACCAGCCCGTCGTGGTACTGCGTCACCACCTCGCCCAGCTCCTTCTTCTCGTCCGCGGAGAGCGCCTTCTTGAAGTAGCCCGCGATATGGTAGAGCACGTTCGTGTTCTGCCGTACCGTCGCCGGCCGTTTCAACGCCTCCAGCAGGCCGCGTAGATACTCTTCCTGGAGCGCCTTGCGGCCCATCCCCTTCCCCCGCGCCACGAGCGCGCCCAGCTCCGTGAGCGCCTTCGGCCCGTGCGCCATCAGGATAAGCTTGTGCCGCGTGTGGAACTCCACGAGCCCCTTCAGCGCGCCGCCGGCGTCGAGGTAGCCGTGCCAGCGGTGCAGCACGAAGACCCGTTCGATGAAGTTCTCCCGAAGGCCCGGGTCCTGGAGGCGCCCGTCGTCCTCGACGGGCAGGAGGGGGAAGTGCCGCATGAACTCCCTCGCCCAGATGCCGACGCCGTCCTTCCGGACGCCCGCGTCCCTGTAGACCTTCACGGCGCGCATCCCGGAGCTGGGGGAGTTGATCTTGAAGACGAAGCCGCAGAGGCGTTCCTGCGCGAGCGCCCTCAGCCGCGCGCCGGCCCATCGCACCATCCGATCGGTGTGGTCGACGCCGGTCTCGCGCGTCACGAGACGGGGCGACGCGGGGTCGCCGACCAGGCGCATCGCCTCGCGCGGCACCTGGAGGCCGCATTCCACCTCGGGGCAGACGGGCACCCACTCCACGAACCGCCCCAGCGTGCCGGAGAGGTAGCGGTCGAGCTGGTGCCCGCCGTCGTAGCGCACGTTGCGCCCCAGCAGGCAGGCGCTTATCCCGAGCCTGATCGTATCGCCCACGCGGCCCCCTTTCGCCGTTTCGGAATCGACCTACCATAGCGGGATTGCGCCGCAAAGTCGACGATTGAATTGCCGGCCGCGGGGCGCGCCGCGCGCGCGATCTTTCCGTCCGCGCCGGATGCGGGCGGGTCGACCGCCGCCCCCGCGGCGAGGCCCGGGTGGCCCTCCCTTCCGATCATCCGTGGCGCGGATCTGCGCTGCCCGGCGGACGGCTTGCGGCTTCACCGCGCCGGAACGGCGTATCGAGCGGCAATCCTGCCGGGCAACTATGAGCGGGAAAAAGAGCGAATTGACAAGCTCTCGGTTCGGCCCCCTAGGGGGCCAAGGGAAGATGCACTCTCCACGGAGTGAATCTCAAAACCGGACATTTTAACTTTGCTAGAAATAGGACATTTTAGCTTTGCTATTACACCGCTGAAAAATAGATTTGCATCACGTACGCACGCGTGGTACTTTGTTATCCCCCTTCCGGACACCTCGGTGTCCGCATGCGGCGTGGTCTGCGCCGCGCGTTCTGTTCCCGTCGGCTGTCGGCGTCATCCGGGCGTGACCGGTGTCCCTGTATCCGGCGGGAGCGCAACACGAAGGAGGTGGTGGATGCAGCGATTGCGCGTGGTTACGGCGGCGACCGCCGTCGCGGCGGCGCTCGCCGTCGCGGGCCTCGGCGAGGCGACGGCGGCGAGCTGGGTGAAGGTCTATTCGACGAACTGGAGCAACGGGGCGAACGGCTGGAGCGTCGGGCAGTCGTACCTGAAGGAGAAGAACGCCCCCTCGTGGGTGCGGCTCAATCACCCGCTCGCGCCGATGGCCCTGCTCTTCAACGGGCAGGACGGATGGGCCATCCGGTCGGGGGGGATCCCCCACCGGCCGATGAAGATCGTCACGCGGATCTACGTGATGGGGAGCAATCAGAACGCCCTCTCCGTCAACGTGCGCAACCGCGGCGGGGGCCTGATCTTCAAGTACGGTCTCGGCGGCAGCAACAGCGTGATCGCCAACTGCCAGGGATCCATCGACCGCCCCGTGACGCTTTCCGGTCTCAGCTACCGTCTCAAACACCCGTACGACCTCATCTCCTACTACGACGGAAGGGGGTATCACGTCGGGATACGTGACGTGCTGACGGGCCAGGAGCGCTGGAGCGGCAGGCGGAACAACACCAAGGGCGGCGGTCCGGCGGCCTGCCTCGACCTCGACCAGGAAAACGGGCGCGGGCCCGTGTACCTCGGCAAGGTGGAGGTGTGGCTGTACCTGTAAGCCGCCGCGGGGCAGCGCGGCACGGGGGGAGGGCGTCGACGCCCTCCCCCCTTTTTTTCACGGAACGAGAAGATCGCCCACGCAGGAGAACATCGGCCAGGACCCCGCGAACTCGTCCACCGGATACGGGCCGAACGAGAATTCCGCGCTCCCGGGGCCCTCGCTGGAGATGGTGTAGCGGAGGCCGTCGGTGGCGACCAGGATCTGCCCCCGCGCCACGGTGACGTTGTGGGCCGTCGCCCCGCAGCCGCGCTCCGTCAGGAATATCCTCCGCACCCCGACCTCCGGATGGTTGAGCCGGTTCAGCACCGCCCGCGTGGGATGCCCGTAGGGGTTGTCCGCCCCCACGGAGATCGTCGCGAACTCCGGCATGATCCTCTTGAGGAAATGGAGGTTGGAACTGGAGCGGCTCCCGTGGTGGTGGACCTTGTAGACGTCGATGCGGATGCCCAGGCCGGCGAGGGCGTCCCCGAGCGGGGTCTCGACGTCGGGGTGGTGCCCGGTCCCGGTGAGATCGCCGCCCGACAGGTAGTCGAAGCCGTGGTAGCTGACGTTCAACACGATGCTCCGCGCGTTGTTGTTTCCCTTCGGTCGCACGTACGCCCCGCCCGCGACGCGGGCCCCCGCCGCGTAGCAGGTCACCGTCGCGCCGCCGCAGTCGCAGAGGAGATCGCCGGCCCTGACGCGGCGCCAGCGTATCCCGCCCCATTGTCGCCCCGACCAGGCGTACCCGGTCGTCGAGGGACCCAGGTACCCCGCCTCGGCGAGCGCCCCGAAGCCGCCGATATGGTCCGGGTGGCCGTGGGACGCGACGGCGAAATCCAGCGCGCGGATGCCGAGGCGGTCGAGGAGGCCGATGACCGCCCCCGCGGCCTCCGCTTCCCCGGCGTCGATGAGCATCGTCTGCCCGTTCGGGAAGATCAGAAGCGTCGAGTCCCCCTGCCCCACGTCGATCAGGTAGACGCGGAGCCCTTGGGCGCCCGAGGCGGGGTCGGCGAAGGCAAGCGGCGCGGCGAGGACCAGGAGGCGGAGAACCCCCCTCGCCAGGGCCGCGGCGACGCGCGCGGTGGATCCGATCTGGGCGCCCATCGGGATGCGCCTCCGGGTTGGATGGAGGGGGAGAGGATACGCCGCCGCGCCGCGGATGTCACGAACTGAAAACAACCCGGGGCCCTGCGGGGGGAGGCGGAACACCGGCGCCGCGTCAATCTCCCGCGGTGTTCCCGAACGACTCCTCCACCCGTATCGCCTCCCGTTCCATCGGGCCGTTGGGGTACCCGTGCCTGAGGCACTCCGCGAGGTAGCTCCGGTAGAAGGGCCGCACCCCCCCGAGCGCCTCGGTCTGCGCGACGTGCTTCAGTTCGTGCGCGATGAGGGCGCGCTCCCCGCGGTGCGCGCGGTGGAGGTAGACGCCGTAGCCCAGCGTCAACGCCTCGGTCTCCGGCGGGATAAGACGGCTCCTGCCGAAGGCGGGGACGAACAGCGGATGCTCCGGGGAGGGCATCGCCGGCACCTCGAGCAGCCGCACCCGTTCGGGGCGCTTCACCCCGATGCGCCGCGCGTCCTCCGCCTCCGGGGGGTCGAGCGCGCGCCCCCGGCGTTGGATGCGTCGCTCCTCGCGCTCGGCCCAGGCGCAGTATGCCTCGAGGAGCGCGCCGAACTGCTCCGGCGTCAGCCCCGCGGTCATTTCCCCTCCCGCGCCCGGCGCGCCGGGGCGCGCATGCCTCGCGCTCAGATCGGGCCGTTCTTGAGCGGCAGCCCCCGGTCCTTCAGGTAAGACCCGTACGACTGCTTCCCCGCCTTCACGAACCTGAAGTAGGTCTCGATATCCCCTGCGGTGGGAGGGTCCTTGAGATCCTCGTGCAGGCGCCGGACGAAGTACCGCCCGTTCTCCGCGATGCGCCGCATCGTCTCCCCCTTGAAGAAATGCGCCGGCGCGCATTCGCAGAGCATCCGCACCTCGAAGACGAGGCGGTCGCCCGCGTCGCGGCCCGCGAAGAAGAAATCCCTGCTCGTGAGGTAGTCGCTGATGTACGAGGGGTGGTCGTGGTAGAAGGCCGTCTTCCCGTCGGCGCTCACGCCGATGCGCAGGCTCGTCTTGATCGTGTAGTCCGACGCCCCGAAGCCGCCGCGCGCCGTCACCTCGTAGGCGACCTCCTTGCCGCGGAGCGCCTCGGCGAGGTCGTAGCGGGAATCCGCCGCCTCCCTGAGAAAGTCGGGGGGATAGGTGAAACTCGACGCCCTGATCGACTGCGGGAACACATACTCGTACAGCCCGGCGTCGCAGGCGTACATCACCACCAGATCGAGGGCGTCCGGGCGGTATTTCTCCGGCCACCCGTTCGTCGAGACCGACCAGCGGGCGATCATCGAGACGAGCGGCCACTCCTGCGTGAAACTGAACTCCGGCTCCGCGCCGGGCCGCGGGAACGCGGCGCGGAGCACCTCGTCCGGGTAGCAGGTTCGTCGCCCCAGAAAGTCGAAACAGAGCGAACGGTGGTCCGGCCCCCACGTTGCGGCGAGGGGCGCCCCCGCCCCGGCGCGGGGACAGGCCGCCGCGACAACGAGGAACATCCCGACCGCGATCCCTCTTCCACGCATCGCCGCCCCTTTTTTTTCGCCTCGAACCGCCGCTATTGTGCCACAATCGGGTCCGCCCGGGGAGGATCCCGTACGGTCCGGGGATTTGCGGCCGCCGCGGGAAACGGGAAGCGAAAGGGCGCCCGGCGCGCCGCCCGATGGTGTATACTCTTCCCGGGAATCGAGGAACAGGCGGCGTATGAACAGGACGCACCTTCCCGCGGCGGCGCGCACCCTCCTGGCCGCCGCCCTCTTCTCCACGACGCTTCTCCCCAACGCGGTGTGCGCCTTCGGGGCCAGGAGGCCGCTCCGCGTCGCGACGAAGCCGATCGCGCCGTTCGTGCTCCTGGAGCACGGGCGCCTCACCGGGTTCAGCATAGACCTGTGGGACGCCATCGCGCATAAGCTCGGCCGCGCCTACACGCTCGTCGACACCGGCACCACCCCCGCGCTCATCGAGGCGGTGCGCGACGGCGACGCGGACCTCGGCATCGCCGGCGTCAGCATGACCTCCGAGCGCGCCAAGGTCGTCGATTTCAGCTGCCCCTACTTCATGTCCGGCCTCCAGATACTGGTTGAGCGCGGCGCGGTCACGCGCCACAGCGGCGTCGCGGGATACTTCCTCCTTCTCCTCACGGAGGCGGGCCATATCGCGCTCATCCTCCTGGCGTTCTTCTCGGTCGTCGCCGTCTTCGCGCATATCGTCTGGTTCTGCGAGCGGCACCACAACCCCGACTTCTCGCGCGGCTACCTCGCCGGCATCTACGACGCGCTCTGGTGGTCGGCGCAGACCTTCACGACGGTCGGCTACGGCGACAAGACCCCGCGCCGGCCGATCGGGCGGCTCTTCGGGATTCTCTGGATGCTCGTCGGCTGCATCCTCTTCTCCTACCTCACGGCGAGCATCACGACGCGCCTGACGCTGCGCGGCATCAACCTGGAAGGCGTCCGGGTGGCGGACCTCGTCCACTGGCGCGTGGCGACGGTGAAGGGGAGCACCGCGGCGCAGTACCTCGCCGCCGAGATGATCCACCCGGATGAGTTCGACAGCCCCGAAGAGGCCTGCGCGGCACTCAAGAGCGGCCAGGTGGAGGCGGTCGTCTACGACTACCCGTTCCTCGCGTACTATGCCGCCCGCGAGGGGAAGGGGAAGGTGATGCTGGCGGGCCCGGTCTTCCACAGCGAGGCGTACGCGCTCGTCCTTCCCAGCGGCAGTCCGCACCGCGAGTCGATCAACCGCGCGGTCCTCGAACTGCTCGAGGACGGCACCTGGGACAAGCTCTCCCAGAAGTGGCTGAGGCCGCAGATCCGCCGCTGACGCCCTCCCGCACCCCGCCGCCGCACCGGAGACGAGATCGTGCCCGTCATCGAACCCGCGATACGGCCCCCCGCGGAGGCCGGAAGCTTCCTGCTCCAGGTCACGACCGGCTGCTCGGCGCACGGCTGCACCTTCTGCGGCGCCTACGCGGGAAAACCGTTCCGATCCAAACCGGCGGGGGAGGTGGACGCCGACATCGCGGAGGAGCGGCGCGCCCGCCCCGGCACGCGGCGCGTCTTCTTGATGGACGGCGACGCGCTCGCCCTCTCCAACGCGCGCCTCGTCCCGGTCCTCGACCGGCTCCTCGAAGCGTTTCCGCTGCTCACCCGCGTGTCGAGCTACGCCTGCGGAGACCAGCTCGCCCAAAGGAGCGGCGAGGAGCTTTCCGCGCTCCGCGACCGGGAGCTCTCGCTCGTCTACCTGGGCCTGGAGAGCGGGAGCCGGGACATCCTCGAGCGCCGCCGCAAGCGCGCGACCGTCGAGGAGATGGTCGAGGGCGTGCGCAGGGCGGACGCCGCGGGGATACGGTCATCGGTCATCGTCCTCCTCGGCCTTGGCGGGAAGGAGCGCTCGGCGGAACACGTCCGCGAGACGGTACGCGCCCTCAACCGGATGCAGCCGCGTCATCTGTCGTTCCTCTCCCTCATGCTGATCCCCGGGACGCCGCTCTGGGAAGAGGCGCGGCGGGGCCGCTTTGTTGAACTCGACTCCGCCGGGCTCCTCCGCGAGGCGCGCGACATCCTCGCCGGACTCGACCTCCGCCGGACCGTCTTCCGCTCCGACCACGCCTCCAACCACCTCTTCCTCGAGGGGCGCCTCCCGGCCGACAGGGACAAACTGGTGCGCGCCCTCGACCTCGCCCGTGCGGGAGGGCTGCCCACGCGGCCCGATTCCTCTCGAGGGCTGTGACCGGGGCCTCGCCGCCCCCGCGCGCCTATTTCCCCTTTGTCCCCCGCCCGCCTGCCGCTACACTATACGCATGACACCCGCCCAGAGGCGGCCGCGACGCCCCCCCGGGCATCCGCCCGCGGAGGGGTACCCGCTCGACACCCCGATCGACCGGATCGAGTTCACGGTGCTCGACTCCGAGACCACCGGCATCAACCCGGAAGAGGGGCATCAGATCATCGAGATCGGGATGGCCCGCTACGGGGCCCGCGGCAAAATCTCCGAGACCTTCGAGGCCCTCGTCCGTCCCACGCGCCCGCTCTCCCCCGAGGCCCTCGCCGTGCACAAGATCCCACCGGAACAGATCGCGCGGGCGCGCCCGCTCGAGGAGCGCATCGACGAGGTCCTCGCCTTCATCGGCGGCTCGGTCATCGCGGCCCACAACGTAAAGTTCGACCTGACATTCCTCCACACCGCGCTCCGCGCGCTCGGGCGCCCGGTGCCCGGCAACCGGGCGATCGACACCATCGAGCTGAGCCGCCGGATGTGGCCGGAGATGAAGTGCCACTGCCTGATGTGCATGGCGCGCCGCCTCGACCTCCCCCACCAGGGGACGCACCGTGCGCTCGAGGACGTGTACGCCACGGCCGAGCTTCTCGACGCCGTCATCGTGCGCCTCCGCGAGGAGAAACCGCGGCCCGTTCTCCTCGACCTCTCGCCCGTGCGGGGCGATTTCACCTGGAGCAAGGGCGACGCACACGCGCGCCTCGAGGCGGCGCTCGCCTGCGCCATCCGCCGCGCATGGCCGGTCCACATCTTCCTCTACGACCGAAACGCCTGCCACTTCACGAAGAAGACCGTGGATCCGGTCAGGGTGGAGAACGGCAGCCTCTTCGCGCGCGTCGCCGGCGAGGAGGGCGAACGGGAGTTCCCCCTCATCAGCATCGCCAAGGCCCTCGCCGCGCCCGCCTAGACGCCGCGGCGGGCCGGTGCCGCTCCTATCCCCGCCCGGTCCCCTTCCGCCCTCTCCTCGCGCGTTCATCCCCCTGCGCGCGCCGGGTGGCACCCGGTCCGGATCCGTTCGCGCAGCGCCGCGAACCGAACCGCCTTCTTCGAAGCGCCACAACGCGCGCGGCCGCGGCAAGGGCGGTGCACGTTCTCCGCGGAAAGATCCAATCCCCCCCACCGCGTGGATCGTGGCGCCCCAGCCGGACCGCAGTCGGGCCCGCGCCGCGCGATATCCTCGTTTGTTGCGCGCCCCCCCATATCCTCCGGCCCCGCGCGGGGACCGGGCCTGCCGACCGGACCGCGGATGCATCCGTGTTCATCCTATTAGTCGCGAAAATCGGAAATTTATTACGGAAAATCTTCAAGAATTTCGTGCTAGCATGAATCCGCGCGCGGGGACGCTTTGCAGCGACCGGATGCGTGTGCGGGAAGGAGCGAGGGGGGCAATGACAAGCCTGCTGTGCGGCATCGCGGCGCTTTGCGCCGCGTCCGGCGCATGCGCGGCCGACACGGCGGGAGGGCGCGCCGCGCAGCAGCCGCGGGGCTCGTCCGAGCCCTACTGGAGTTCCTCGGATACAGCCCCCTGGTACGACTCGTACGGCCGGCTCCGGCGCGGCTACCAAGACGCGCCGATGCAACAGTACCCGCCGGGGAAGGAACCGTACTATCATTCCAGCGAAAAGTCTAACTGGTACGACTCGCAAGGAAGACTGCGGCACGGGCCGTCGGCGACCGACACCAAAACGTACAGCCCCGGGAGGGAGCCGTACTTCCACTACAGCGACAGCACCCCCTGGTACGACTCGTACGGAAACCTGAGGTACGGCCCTCGGGGGATCCCGGCGGACAGGCACCGGGGCGGGCGCAGCAGATAGCGCCGGGGCGAACAACCGGTCAGTCGAAGTAGCCCATCGCGGCGAGCATCGCGATGAAATCCGCCTCGCCGGGCGTCGCGCACGGCGAGCTGCGCGGCCGTGCGGGCCCGACGGGCGGAGAGGCGGGAATCGATACCCCGGCCTTTTCCGCACGCCTTCGGACCGGCGTCTCTTTTCCGCGGCGCTTCTTCGCGGGCATCCCCCCCTCCCTCCCGCAACGCCCTTTCCGCGGACGTTCGAGCGGCCGGCATCGGATCCGCCGTCAAGGGACCGACGGAACGGACCGCCCTACTCCACCACGGTGACGGTGTCGGTCACGATCTGCGAGCCGACCGGCGCGTACGAAACCGGCGGCGCGTAGCAGGGCGCCGGGTAGTACGCGGGCGGCGCGTAGTATGCAGGCGGCGCATAGTACGCCGGGGCATAGCAGCCGGGATAGTACGCCTCGTAGCCGCGGTTGATGGCGTACGCCGCGACGCCTGCGTTGATCGCCGCCCCCGCCACGTACGGCCATCCGCCGCCGCGCCAGTAGCCCCACCCGGGCCTCCATCCGCCCCATCCCCATCCTCTGTGGTGGTACCCCCAGCCGCCGTGCCGCGGCCCCCCGTGCCAGCCGCGATGCCATCCGTGGCCCCCGTGATGCGGGCCACGCGCAAAAGAGGTCCCCGCCGCGAGAAGCACCGCGGCACAGAAGATCAGCGCAATCGCCTTTTTCATCGCACCCCCCTTTCATCCGCATCTCTTAATAGAGCATACTTCATGCCGAATGGCAATTCGGCGAGAGGTGAGAATGCATCGCATTGCACCGCGTGCGGTTACGGCATGAATCCCGAGTAGGCCGCGTTGCGGGGCCACCTGCCCCATGCTCCGTTTCGAGACGGATACGGAGAAAACGGCGCAGCGGGGACACAGTCGCGGGACTCGTGCGAGGCCGGGCGGCGAACCGGTCTCTCGCGGCGCCGGTCACGGCCCGCAGGGCTGCGGCGTGATCAAGCCGTCCATGTACACGCGCGCGCCGAATTCGCCGCCGAGCCGGGGAGAGGTCCAGGTCCACTGCAGGTGCCAGTAACGGCCCCGGCGCCCGGGAGCTTCATCCACGCAGAGCCGCGCCCAGCTCAGGTGCTGGGCCGAAAGATCCACGCCTCCCGCGCGCGCCCACTCCTCGGCGAGCCGTATCGCCTCCCGGAGGGGAAGCGGCGGCACGGCGGGGGCATCGGTGGCGGCGGCGGCGCGCGCGAGGACCAGGGCGAGGAGAAGCGCCACGGCCCCCGACGAGCGTCCCGCCCCCCTCACCAGACCGTCCACGCGATCTCGTCCCCCTCGCCGCGGAATACGTCGAGTCGCCCGACGGGGGCCACCCAGTACGGGACGCCGCCGATCAACCGCTGCTCGACGGTGAACTCCACACGGACAGGATCGTACTTGTTCGAATGCTCCCGCAACTCTTTCGCCCGGGCCTCCGGGAGGATAAACGTCACCCTGCGCGCGGCGAGATCCGCGGAACTCCCGCCGACGTGCCGTTCCCCTTTGAGCGTCCCGGGCGGGAGCAGCTCGATCGCATAGACCCCCATCACCGGCCGTATCTCTCCGAGCTTGACCCGGTGGAAGACGATCCGCTGCCCGCGGAAACGCGCGGGATCCGCCTCGAGCGCCCTGAGCGTGACGGCGCCGGAGGGCGCCGCGGGAGAGGCGGCCGGCCGCGGATGGGACGGGGTGGGAGTGTCGGCGGCGGCTTCCGGGGGGGCGGTGCGCCGCGGGGCGGCAATGTTCACGGCCGGCCCGAACCCGGCGAGCTCCTCCCGCGACAGGCCGGGACAGCCGGCCGCGTCGCCGTGGTACTCGATCTCGTCCCGGACGATCTCGAACTCGACCCCGTACGACTCGACCAGGACCGCGCGCTCGTCCTCCCGGACGATCCGGCAGGGCATGATCGATCCGTTCTTGAATTTCACGACGGAGCCGGCGGGAGCGGGGCGGTCCTGGGCGGCGGCCGATGCGGCCCAGGCGAACAGCAGGGCTGCGGCGATCGAAACGGTTGCGGCATTCATCATCTCTCTCCCCCCCTCCGTCTTGCGCGCCCCGCGCTAGAACCAGCTGCGGCGCTCCACGGGCCTCCCGTACTGGTCGGATCCGACCCCGGGGCCGTAGGCGTCCGGCTTCACGCGCAGCGTCGGATCCGGCAGACTGGGAGCGCCCGCGGGGGAATGTTTCGGCGCCCAGAAGAAGGGGCGCCCGGTCGCATCGGAGTCCAGGCCCGGGCCGTAGGCGTTCCTCCTCGCGGGCGGAAGCATCCCGTCGCTCGACACCCCGAACTCGTACCGGTCCCCATCCCCCGCGCGCGCGGCGGGGGCCGCCGCCAGCAACGCCAGCGCCAGGCACCATCTCATGTCCCCCTCCCGGCGGAGACCCCGCCCTCGGCGCCGTTTCACAGCTTCCCCGAACGCATGATGCCGAATATGAGCCGCAGGCCGAGCAGCCCCGTCAGGACGAACCCCGCGAGGCCGAGGAGCGGCAGCCCGAACAGGTGCGGGCCCCGATCGCTCAGGATCACGACCGAGGATCCGACGATGAGCGCCGCCACCACCAGGCCGAACGCGATCCTGTTGCTCGACCGGTCCATCTCCATGATGAAGGTGTCGAGGCCGCGGTGCTCGAACTCGAGCTTGAGCTTGCCCCGCGTGGCCTTGCGGACTATGAGCTGGAGATCCCCCGGGAGCTCCCGCAGGAGGTGGAGGAGGTCGCCCGCCATATACTCGACCCGCTCCTTCACGCGCCCGGGGCTGAAACGCGAGAGCGCGTACCGGCGCGCGTAGTCGCGGGCGGCGGCGACCATGTCGAACTCCGGATCGAGCCGCCGTCCCACGTTCTCCATCGCGACAACCGCCTTCCCCAACAAAACGCAATCCGGCGGCACGCGGATCCGGTAGCGGCCCGCGATGTAGATCGTTTCGTTCAACACCTGCCCGAGGTTGATATCCTTCAGGGGACGGCCCGCGTAGCTCTCGATCATGTAGGCGAGATCGGACCTGAACGCGTCCTCGTCGATCTCCTCGTCGAGCAGGCGGAGGCGCAGGAGGTGGCGCGCCGCCCGGGAGGCGTCCCACTCCGACACCGCCAGCACCACCTGCGCGAGCTCCTCCAGGAGATCCCCGTCCAGCCGCCCCGCCATCCCGAAGTCCACGAGCGCGAGCCGGCCGTCGGGGAGGACCGAGAAGTTTCCCGGGTGCGGGTCGGCGTGGAAGAACCGGTCCTCGAAGACCTGCTTGAGGAACGCCCGCGCGCCCTTCAGGGCGATCTCCTTATGGTCGATGCCGAGGGCGTCGAGACGCGCCGAGTCGTCCACCCGCACGCCCTCGACATCCTCCATGACGAGGACGCGCGGGGTCGTGAGGCGCCAATGCACCTCGGGGACGACGATATCCGGCTCCCCGGCGAAGTTGTGGCGGAACCGCGCGGCGTTCCTCCCCTCCGTGACGAAGTCGAGCTCCCGGCCGATCGTCTTGCGGAAGAACCTCACGAGATCCACCGGCGCGAAGGCGCGGCTCTCGGGCAGGTAGCGCTCGAGACCGTGGGCGAGCAGCTGGAGGATATTCAGGTCGACGGCCACCTGGCGCTGGATCCCCGGCCGCTGCACCTTGACCACCACCCGCTCCCCGGAAAGAAGGGTCGCCCGGTGGACCTGTGCGATCGAGGCGGCGGCCATCGGCGCGGACTCGAACTCCCCGAACAGCTCCTCCGGCGGTCGGTGGAGCTCGGCGATGACGGTCTCGCGGACCTCGGCGAACGGAAAGGCGGGCGCGTGGTCCTGGAGGCGCGTCAGCTCCGCGACGACCTCGGGGGGGACGAGATCCGAGCGGTTGCTCAAAAGCTGGCCGAACTTGATGAAGGTGGGCCCGAGCTCCTCGAAGGAGAGGCGGAGGCGCGCGCCGAAGGTGAGCGGGCGGTCCTCCTCGTCGCGTCCGAGCGCGCGGTTCAGGAATGGGACGTGCTCCCCGAGCCGGAGCGCGTAGACCACGTGGCCGAAGCCGTGCCGGAAGAGGACCGCCATCACCTGCCGCAGGCGGACCAGCTCGCCGCGACGCCTGATGAGGGCATAGTATCGCACAACCGCCTCCCGGGCCTCGAAATCCCCTGCGGGGGGCTATCGTTTCGCCCTGGATTTCCTCTCAAGGGCGCGCAGGCGTTTCTCGAGTTCCTCCAGCCGGTCGGTGGTCGCCAGGTGCATCTTGTCGAGCATCGCCGCGACGGCGCGCTCGATTCCTTCCTCGAGCTCGCCGCGGCGCTCCCTGGCGGTGCGCCTGAACGACTGCATGACCTTCTCCGCCTCGGCGCGGCTCATCTCGCCGCGCTTCTCGAGATCGGCGACGGCGCGGGCGAGCGTCTCCCGGGTAAACTCCGCCGCGCCCATCCCGATGAGCAGCGCCTTCCTGCACAGATCCTTCATCGCCGGCCTCCTTTCCTCCCGAGCACCAGCATACCCCGTTTTGACGCGCCCGGCAATCGCGGAGTGCGCGGAGTGCGCGGGCGAAACCGACCGGCGGCGGCCCGCGCGAGGCGGCGGCGGATCGCGGGCGGGGACGGGTCAGGCGTCCCGGCCGAGAAGCCGATCCGCGGAGCAAGGGCATTCGGGCGAAAGGAGGACCCAGCAGGAGAGCGCCAGGAAGACGACGTCGCGGACGAGCAGATCCAGCGCCGCGCCCGGCCCGGTGCGGGCGAAGGAGAAGCAGCCGCAATCGAAGTCGAGGCCGCGCGCGAGGTTGAAGGCGAGCGCGCAGATGAACACGAGCAGGCTCAAAGAGACGGCGAGCGCCGCGCCGCGGCGCAGCAGCCCCGCCAGGAGGAGCGCCCCCGCGGCGAGCTCCACACCGGGCAGGACGATCGCTGTGAGGTTGATCGCCCAGGGGGGGAGGATCTTGTAGCCGTAGACGATCCGGCTGAACGAGACCGGATCCGCGAGCTTGTGGAGGCTCGCATAGACGAAGAGGCCGCCGAGGAACAGCCGGGCGAGGAGCAGTCCCGCCGCCCGCACCCAACGCGCCGCGCGCGGACTCATGGGGCCCCCTCCGCGGCCGTCGCCCTGCCCGCCGCGCGCCACTCCCTGAGGCCGCCCGCGAAGACGCGCACGGCGTCGACCCCCGCCTCGCGCAGCCGGCGGGCGACGAGGTGCGCCTCGTCGCAGTCGATCCCCGCGCAGTAGACCACCGTCGATTCGGCCTCCCCGCAGAGCAGGAGGGCCTCCTCGATCCTCTCGTCCGCCTCGTCCTCCGGGAAGGAGGCCGCGCCGGGGATATGCCCCGCGGCGTACTCCTCCGCGGGGCGGGCGTCGAGGAAGAGGGCGCCCTCGTCGAGGAGGCGCGCCGCCTCGGCCAACCCGATCTCCACGTTGCCGTAGGTCGGCGCGTGCACGCCGCCGGCGGAGCGGACGCCGTACGGCTTCGTCCAGTCCCCCAGGAGCGGGATGCCGCGGGGGGAGACGGCGTTGCTCAGGAGCCCCGCGAGCGCACCCGCGGCCAAAACCAGCGCGAGTTCCCGCGCGGCGCGCGGGGGATCGTGGTGTCGGGCTCTCATAGTCTCTGCGGCCATCATAGCGGAGTCGCCGCCGCCGAAACAAGCATTTCCGCGGATTTTCGCGCCGCCTTTCCCGGCCGGCGCGCGCCGTCGGATTTGCACCGCCGCGCCGACGCCGGTTCCGCGCCGTTCGCCGCCTCCGGGAACGATCCCCGCGCCGGCCCGCCGCCTCGCCGATGTCGCCGTCCTCCGCGACGGGGCGCAGGCGGCCCCCAAGCGGGGGGAGGGAGGTTTTTTCTGTTTCCGCCCGGGCGCCCGGTGTATACTGATGCGCCGCGAAACAATGAACGCATCCGCCCGCATCGCCGTCTCGGCGCTCGTCGCCGCCTGTCTGCTTCCCGCGTTCGCGGGGGCGCAGGTGGACATCACCATCACCAAGCAGTACGCCCGCAAGACCGTGATCGCCGTCCCCTCCTTCGCGCGCCAGGAGGGCGGCGACGAGAAGCTGTCCCGTTCGCTCGCCGAGATGCTCAAGTCCGATCTCGACGCCTCCGGGTATTTCGACACGGTGAAGAAGCAGCAGTTCGCGGACGAGACCGACCGGGAGGACCGCCAAAGGGGGAGGATCGACCTCCAGGAGTGGACGCGCCTCCGCGCGGAGATGGTCGTCAAGACCGAGGTCGCCGTCCGCGGCGCCGCCCTCTCCCTCACCTCCCGGCTCTACGCCGTCCGGGACGGAAAGAACCTCTTCTCGCAGGCGTACCGCGGGGAGCTGTCGGCCTCCGCGCAGCTCATCCACCGGCTCGCCAACGACATCATCAAGGCGGTCACCGGCGAGACGGGCCTCTGCGGGACGCAGATCGCCTTCGTCTCCGACGCCAGCGGCATGAAGCAGATCTGCCTGATGGAGTACGGGAGCGCCGCCTACCGCCAGGTCACGAGCGGCAAGAACATCTCGCTCTTCCCGTCGTGGACCCCCGACGCCGGAAGCCTCGTCTTCACCTCGTACGTCCGCGGCTTCCCCGAGCTGTTCCTGATGGACCTCGGATCGAGGAACGCGCGGGCGATCGCCTCGTTCCCGGGCCTCAACGCCTTCGGCGACGTGTCGCCGGACGGTCGCGAGATGCTGCTCACGCTCTCCAGGTCCGGGAACCCCGAGCTCTACCGGATGGAGCTGGCCTCGGGAACGGTGACGCGCCTGACCCGCACGGCGTGGATAGAGTCGTCGCCCTGCTGGTCTCCGGACGGCCGGCAGATCGCCTTCGTCTCCGACCAGACCGGCTCGCCGCAGATCTACCTGATGGACGCCCGGGGAAAGACGCCGCCGAAGCGCCTGACATTCAAAGGCTCCTACAACACCGAGCCCGACTGGTCGCCGGACGGCGAATCGATCGTCTACAGTTCCCGGCAGGGCGGCTTCGGCATCTGGCTGGTCAACCTGAAGACGCGCGAGGAGATCCCCCTGCCCCGCTCGGGCTCCAGCGACGAGGCGCCCTCCTGGGCCCCCGACAGCCGGCACATCGTCTACTGCGTCCAGCGCGGCAGGAAGCGCGATCTGTTCATAATGGACGTCTACGACCGCGCGCCGACGCAGATCACCCGCGGTCCCGGCAACTTCTCCTCCCCCGCCTGGGCCCCCCGCTGACGCAGACGTCGTGCCCGACCCGCGCGCCTCGGACAGGGGGCGCCATCCTGCTCCCCCCGGCGCCGCGTTCCGCTCCGTTTCGTCACCGGGCGAATCTCCACGCGCCATCCTCCGCTGAAATATGCCGGCTGCAGGCGGGGATGGCGCGGGCCGACCTGTCGTATAACTCCATGAACAGCCGCGGTGCGGCGACGGCCGGGCCAACAGGGAGGAGGGTGCGATGAAAAAGGCGATCGTGGCGCTGATGATCCTCGCGGTGGCGGCGAGCCCCGCCCTCGCGAAAAAGCACGGAAAACCGCGGCACTCGCGAAAATCGAACGCGGCCCTCTGTTTCCCCTACGGCGACACCGCGGTGGCGGCGGCCACGGCCTTCAGCATCATCTTCGACAGCATCAAGGGCGTCGACAGGTACTACCCGGTGCCCGTGGCGCAACCGGTCTACGTGCCGCAACCGGTGCCAGTCTCGGTCTGCCCGCCACAGCCGGTCTACTACCAGGCGTACCAGCCGGTCGCCTGCAACCTCCCCGCGGCGTACGCGCCCGTTCCGTACTATCCGGTCCGCTGACCGGAAGCCGCGGAGGGGTTCGGGGGAAACGCAGCGGATCCGGCGGGACGCCTCGTCCGGCGCCCCGCCCGGTCCGATCGGCGGCTTCTCCCGAACCGGTTCCCGATCCTCCTTGAGGCGACGGCATCAGTATGCTACTATGCCGAATCGTCGCAATTGGATCGGGGAACACGACACAATGTCGGCGAAGAAAGCCGCGAAAAAACCGGCCGCGAAAGCAGCCGCGGGCGGGGAAAACCCCCGGGGGACGCGCGCCGCCCAGGCGCGGGGCCGGCGCGGGGTAAAGACCCCGCACGAGCTCCGTGAGAACGGCATCGCCCTCCACCAGGAGGAGATCGCCTACCAGATGGCGCTCCGGCAGCGCGAGATCTCCGTCTCCGAGTTCTTCACGAAGAACCGGCACCTGCTCGGTTTCGACAATCCGAAGAAGGCGCTCCTCACCACGGTCAAGGAGGCGGTGGACAACAGCCTCGACGCGTGCGAGGAGGCCAAGATACTCCCCGAACTCACGGTGGAGGTGCGCCAGACCGGCGAGGACCGGTACCGCGTCGCGGTCGAGGACAACGGCCCCGGGATCGTCAGGAGCCAGGTGCCGCGGATATTCGGCAAGCTCCTCTACGGCTCCAAGTTCCACGCCCTCAAGCAGGCCAGGGGCCAGCAGGGGATCGGCATCTCCGCCGCGGGGATGTACGGCCAGCTCACGACCGGCCAGTCGATTCGGATCATCTCCCGCATCGGCCCGCGGAAGCCCGCCCACTATTTCGAGATCCGCATCGACACGGTGAAGAACGCCCCCGAGATCGTCCGGGACGAACCGGCGGAGTGGGCCCCCCCGCACGGCACGCGGGTCGAGATCGACCTCGAGGCCCGATACCAGCGGGGGCGGCAGTCCGTGGAGCAGTACCTCGAGCAGGTCTCACTCGCCAACCCGCACGTCCGCATCGTCTACCAGGGGCCCGAAGGGGAGAAGGCCGTGCTCGCCCGCGCGGCCACGCAGCTCCCGCGCGAACCCAAGCAGATCCGGCCGCACCCGTACGGGGTGGAGCTCGGGGTGCTGATGCAGATGCTCAAGACGACGAAGGCCAGGCGCCTCCGCTCGTTCCTCATGCAGGACTTCTCCCGGGTCGGCGGGAAGGTCGCGCGGGAGATATGCGCGAAGGCCGGCCTCAACGAGACGGCATGGCCCTCCCGCATCGCGCGCGAGGAGTCCGACAAGCTCTACGCCGCACTCAACGCCACGAAGATAATGAGCCCCCCCACCGACTGCCTCTCCCCGATCGGGGAGGAGCTCATCCTGGCCGCCCTGAAGAAGGGGATCGCGGCGCACTTCTACACCGCCACCACCCGCCCCCCCGGCGTCTACCGCGGCAACCCGTTCCAGATCGAGGTCGGGCTCGCCTGGGGCGGCGCCGCGACCGCGGAGGACGACGAGGAGGGCGGGGACGCGGGGGGGCAGGAACAGCTCGCCAGCCTCGTCCGCTTCGCCAACCGCGTGCCGCTCCTCTACCAGCAGTCGGCCTGCGCCATCACGCGCGCGGTGATCGGGACCAACTGGCGCGCCTACGGCCTCGCGCAGGGACGCGGCGCCCTCCCCTCGGGGCCGCTCACCCTGATGGTGCACATGGTGTCGGTCTGGGTCCCGTTCACCTCCGAGAGCAAGGAGGCGATCGCCCACTATCCGGAGGTCATGAAGGAGATACGTCTCGGCCTCCAGGAGGTGGGGAGGAAGCTCAAGGGGTTCCTCGGCCGGCGCGCCCGGATCGCCGACGCCGAGAAGAAGAAGGCGTATATCGAGAAGTACCTGCCGCACATCGGCATCGCGCTCCGGGAGATCCTGAAGCTCGACAAGGCGGAGGAGGCGAAGGTCGTGCGGATCCTGACGGAGATACTCGAGAAGTCGAGGTCGATCGAATGAGCCGCCGGGGAGGAAAGACGGTGAACAAGACATCCGCCAGGATCGCGCAGGCGGCCCGCGACATCTACCGGACGGTCCTGAAGAAGAAGAAACCGTCCCTCAACCTCCCGATCCGCTCGCTCGACAACGTCCGCTACAACCCGAAAACCGGCTACTTCGAGATCGGGCGGCGCAAAAAGCAGCGGACGCTCACCGTCGGGACCGCCAAGACGTTCGCCCAGTCGCTGAAGATGATGTCCCTCTCCAACGAGCTGCTCCGGAAGGACGATATCGCCACGAAGCGGGAGGCGTACTACGTCTCGAAGAACTGGGGCGACGCGCGGTTCGACGAGCAGCCCGAGTCGGACGCGGTGATGGACGATATCGAGGCGTTCTTCGAGGTCAACCGCGAGCAGCTCGGTTTCATCCCCGAGGAGAAGGGCGGCGAGGTGGCGGGCCGCCTCGTCGTGGTGGACCGCGACGCGGAGACCGGGAAGCGGCTGAAGATCGACTGCACCCGCTTCGGCTCCGGCGCCTACTCGATCCCGATCTCCGTCGAGGAGCTCGAGTTCCAGACCGGCGCCCGCTTCATCCTCGCGATCGAGACCGCCGGGATGTTCCAGCGCCTCGTGAAGCACAACTTCTGGAAGAAGGCGGACTGCATCCTCGTCTCGATGGGCGGGGTCCCCACGCGCGCCTGCCGCCGGTTCATCCGCCGCCTCGCGGACGAGAGGCGCATCCCGGTCTATGCGTTCGTGGACGGCGACCCGTACGGGATCACGAACATCTACCGCACGCTCAAGGTGGGGTCCGGGAACGCCGCCCACATCAACCGCTTCTTCTGCGTCCCGCAGGCGCGCTACCTGGGCGTCACCCCGCAGGACATCGTCGACTACAAGCTCCAGGACGCCACCCATCCGCTCAAGGAGGTGGACGTCAAGCGCGCCAGGGACGCCCTCGCGAACGACCCGTTCATACGGCACGAGAAGGCGTGGCAGGAGGCGCTCGAGCAGATGATCCGGATGGGGGTGAGGGTCGAGCAGCAGGCGTTCGCCAAGCACAACCTCAACTACGTCCTCGACGTCTACCTGCCGAAGAAGCTGAAGAATCCCGAGCGGTTCCTGCCCTGACCCTCAGCGGGAGTCGTCACGCGGCGGGCCCTCCGCCCCGATGCGGCTCACGATCGCCTCGAGCATCCTCCCGCTCCTGAACTTTCTCGGGATGACGCGCACCGCGTCGTGTTCGATGCATTCACCCCCCACGAGCGGGCCTCCCGCCCGCTCCGCGCACCAGTCCGAGAGCGTGGGGACGTCGCCGCCGGGGTACCGCGCCGCCCAGTCGAGGCCCAGCGCCGCGCCGACCGAGGTCATGGGCACCCCTCCCCCCATTATCCACGACGCCCCGTAGGGCCTGACGTGCGTCATCGCCCGGTCGAACTCGTCCTCGATCTCGCCCACGAGCTCCTCGAGGATGTCCTCGAGCGTCAGCATCCCCAAAATCACGCGGCCGGGCCCCTCGATGAGCGCGATGTGGGCCTTCTCCATCATCATCCGTTCGAGCGCGTCGGCGACCGAGAGCCCCTCGTCGAGGCGCAGGAGGGGGCGGGTGATCCCCCGGACGGTGGGGTCCTCCGGGTTGATCCTGAGGGCCATCACGATATCCTTGAAGTTGACGTACCCCTCGATGGTCTGCGGCTCCCCTTTCCGCGCGCAGACGGGGAAGCGCGTGTGCATATCCATATGCGCCAGCACGAGGGCATCGGCGAGGCTGCTCTCCCGGGGGATCATGTAGATGTCGGCCGCGGGCACCATCAGGTCGCGCACCGCGTGCGTGGACAGGTGGGCCGCCGCCAGAACGATCCTCTCCCCCCGGGCGCCCAGCAGCTTCGAGGTCCTGCCGAGGGAGGCCGCCGCCCGCAGCTCGTAGAGCCCCGCCATCCTCTCGTCGACCGGGCCGGGCACCCTCTTCGAGATGAGGCCCACCGCCCTCGTGACGGCGGCCTCCACGAGCGAGACGACCGGATAGACGAGGGAGGCCAGCCGCTTCATCGCCGGCGAGAGCGAGAGGACCATCAGCTCCTTGTTCCGCAGCGCGAGCATCTTGGGTATGAGCTCGCCGACCGTCATCGTGACGAACGTCAGGGGGATGACCAGCAGCACAAGCCCCAGGATCTCCGCGAGGAAGGCGGGGAGGCCCCACGAGTCCCTCAGCAGCGGGGAGAGCCGCTGCTCGACCCCGGCCCCGCCGACGGCGGCGGCGACCGCCCCGACGAGGGTGATGCCGAGCTGGATGACGACGAGGCTCGCCTCCATCCTGCCCTTCATATACGCCGCCTCGGCGGCGCCCGGGCGGCCCGCGGCGACGGTCGCGTCGATCCTGGACTGGGAGATCGACGCGAGCGCCATCTCGTAGGCGGCGAAGACGGCGTTGCACGCGATCATCAAGGCGATCAGGAAGAGGTCTACGAGCGGCATCGCATCCCTGTTTCAGGCGCGGCCTGCCGGAACGGCGTCAGTCGCCTGGAGACGGGCCCTCGGCGGAGGCGGCGGCCGCCCTCCTCCACTCCTTCCACTGCCGTCGCCACTCCCGCGTGACGGCCGCCTTGACCTTCTCGAGGGCGCGCGGGAGGCTCCCCTCGACGACCGCGCCCGCGGCGAGCCAGTGGCCGCCCCCCCCGAGCACGCGGGCGAGATCGTTCACCCGGAAGAAGTTCTTCGAACGGAAACTCACCTTGACCCTCCCCTCCGGGACCTGGCGGAGCAGGACGACCAGCTCGACCGTCCTGATGGCGCGCACGTAGTTCATCAGGTAGTTCTCGCTCGCCTCGGGATCGGCGCCGGAGGCGTCGTACATCCTGCTGGTGACCGTGATCCACGCGATCCTCCCCCCGTGCTCCAGCCGCAGGGAGTTCAGCGCCTTCCCGAACAAGGCGGCCTCAGGGGCGGTGTGCGTCTGGAAGAGCTTGTCGAACACCTCGTACGGCTTCACCCCCGCCTCCATCAGTTCCGCGATGATCCGGTGCGTCTCCGGGGAGATCTTGGTGTAGATGAAGCCGCCGCTGTCGGTGTAGATCGCGACGTACAGGGCCAGGGCGATCCGCCGGTCGAGCGCGCACCCGAGCGCGCGCCCGAGGTCATGGATGAGCATCCCGGTCGCCACCGCCCGTTCGTCGATGATGTTGATGTCGGCGAACGCCTCCTCCTCGGCGAAGACGTGGTGGTCGATCGTGATCTTCGGGCAGGAAAGCGCGGGGACGAGCTCGCCCATCGCGCCGATGCGGAGCAGGGCGCAGGTGTCCACGACGAACCACGCGTCGCACGGGCCGATCCATTCCGCCCCGCCGCCCGGCGGGTAGACCTCGACGGTGCGGTCGGGATCGATGAACCGGAGGAGGCGCTGCGGCTCGTCGCAGTTCACCGCGCGGACATTCTTCCCCTTCTGGGTGAGGAACCAGGCGAGGGCGAGCTGCGAGCCGAGGGCGTCGCCGTCGGCGTGCTCGTGCCCGGTGATCAGGAACCGCGTCCCCCTCTCGATGATCGGGATGATTTGGTCCCAGCGCGACGCCCCTTCCCGCACCGCGGCCCTGTCGGGTTCCATCAAACGAACGCCCCTCTTGTGTGGCAATCCCCCGGATCGGGAGTATACTATAGCACGTCGGCCGGACGCCCGCCAAGGAGCGACCATGGACACGCGCAGGATGACGAGCGCCGCCCTCCTCGCCGCCTTCTGTTGCGGCACGCTGCTCCCCGCCGTCGCGTTCAGGGGGCTGGCGGGGATGGAGTTCAGGACCGCCCTCTTCGTGCGCGAACTGCTCCGGCACGGCCCCTCCCTCATCCCCCGCCTCGACGGCGCCCCGTACTTCGACTACCCGCCCCTCTACTTCCTCGTCGCCGCCTTCTCCTCCCGGCTCCTGGGCGCGATCAGCCCGCTCTCCCTCGCCCTCCCCTCGATGCTCGCCGCGGCGGGGACCGCCGTCCTCGTCCTCCTGATGGGGGGCGGACGGCGGGCGAACGAAGGCCTGGCGGCGGGGGCCGCGCTGGCGGTCACGCCGTTGCTCCTGGTCTGCGCGTCGCAGGCGAACGTCGATGCGATGCTCGTCTTCTTCATCACCCTCGCCCTCGCGGGCTGCCGGCGGCGCGTCCTCTCCGGCGGGCGCGGTGCGCTTTTCGTCGCCTGTCTCGGCCTCGCCGGGGCGCTGTGCACCAAGGGACCGATCGGGGCGGCGATCCCGCTCTGCGCCGCGGCGGCGTGGCTCGTCGCGCGAAGAAGGTTCCGCCTCCTCGCGGGTCTTTTCGTCCCGCTCGGCATCTTCCTCGCCGCCCTTGCCGCCGCCGTCGCCGCGGCGGTGTGCGCCCTCGAGGGGCGGGAGGCGCTCGCCGGGATTTTGAACGCCCAGCTTTTCGACCGCGTCAGCGACGAGGCGAACCAGTCCCGCCTCTACTACCTCGGGGTCTTTTTCGGCGCCTTCGCCCCCTGGTCGCTCCTCGCGACGGGCCGCCTCTTCAGGCGCCTCGACCCCGCCCGCGCGGACCTGGACTCGTTCTGCGCCTCGTGGTTCCTCTCGACGCTCCTCCTCCTCTCCCTGGCGAGCATCAAGCACTCGCGCTACCTGCTCCCCGCCGCCCCGCCGGTCGCCCTCCTCGCCGCATCCCTCTGGGGCGATCTGTGCGCGCCCGGCGGGCCGCCGCGCGCGGCGGCGGCGGTGCGCCTCGTCCGGCGCTGCTGCCTCGTCCTCCTCGCCTCGGGCGCGGCGTTCGGCGCCCTCGGCCCTCTCCTGCTCCCCTTCGCCTCCCCCATCCTCTGGGCGGTCGTCCCGGCCGCGTGCCTCGCCCCGCTGCTCGCCCCCCCGCTGCGCCGCGGGGACGGCGCCTACGGCGTCTTCCTCCTCGCCGCCTGGACGATGGCGGCCGGCTTCGCCGCCTACTGTCAGTTCGACACGCCGCGGATGGTCGCGAAGGAGGAGGCCCGCACGCTCGTCCGGGAGATCGAGCGCGCGGCCGACGGGGACCGGATCGTCTTCTACCGCCTCGGGAAAGACACCGACGGCCTGAAGTTCCTCTACTGGCGGGAGAAAGACAACCCGCTTGCGTTCGCGGACTCCCTCCCCGGCCTGGCCGAGATTCTCGACGAAGGCCCGCCCTCCCTCCTCGTCGTCCGCAACCGCGACCGCGAAACGGTCGAGGGCGCCTTCGGGCCGCGTCTGCGCATCCTCGTCGAGGGACGGCTCGGCAAACGGCGGTGCGCGGTCTTCAGAACGGCGCAATAAGCTGTGGCGCGCGCCGGACGGCTCGGGTATACTTTCGCAAACCGGGGTTGCCGATGAGACCGACTCCCGAGATCATCAAGAAACTCCCCAAGGTGCTGCTGCACGACCATCTCGACGGCGGCCTGCGCGTCTCCACCATCATCGACCTGGCGCGCAAGGAGCGGTTCCCGCTCCCCTCCGAGGACCCGCAGGAGCTCCTCGCCTGGTTCCACCGCGGCGCCAACGCGGGCGACCTGCGCCTCTACCTCGAGACGTTCAAGGTCATCTACGCGGCGCTCCAGACCGGGGAGGCGCTCGAACGCGTCGCCTACGAGTCGCTCCTCGACCTCCACGCGGATAACGTCGTCTACGCGGAGCTGCGCTTCGCCCCGTTCTTCCACACCGCCAAAGGGCTCACGCACGATGAGGTGATGGAGGCGGTCCTCCGCGGCCTGCGCCGCGCGGAGGGGGAGACGGGGACGCGCTTCGGCCTCATCGTCTGCTCGATGCGCGGCAGCCAATGGGCGATGCCGATGGCCGAGCTCGCGGTCGCGTACCGGGATAAGGGCGCGGTGGCGTTCGACCTCGCGGGGGACGAGGCGGGCAACCCGGCGAAGAAGGACCAGGCGGCGTTCGACTTCTGCCTCCGCAATAACTTTAACATCACCATCCACGCCGGGGAGGCGTTCGGCGCGAAGTCGATCTGGCAGGCGCTCCAGTACTGCGGGGCGCACCGGATCGGGCACGGCACGCGTCTCGTGGAGGATTTCACCGTCGAGGAGGGGAAGGCGGTGCGGCTGGGGACGCTCGCCCAGTATATCCTCGACAAGCGCATCCCGCTGGAGTGCTGCCTGAGCAGCAACATCCAGACCGGCGCCGCCGAGAGCTTCGAGACGCACCCGTTCCGGCTCTTCTACGAGAACCGGTTCCGCGTGACCCTGAACACCGACAACCGGCTGATGAGCGATACCTCGATGAGCAAGGAGCTGGGGATCGCGGCGCGCGTCTACGGGCTCACCCTCCGCGACCTCGAGGTGTTGACGCTGAACGCGATGAAGAGCGCCTTCATCCACTACCGCGAGCGCTGCGACATCATCTACCGGTCGATCAAGCCCGCCTTTGCGCGCCTCGACGACACGGAACGCGGCGGCTGAGCGCCCGGTTCCCGTCCTCCCCGCTCTTCTGCGCCCCCCCGGCCCCTCCCCGTCTCTTCGGCGGCGCTGCGGCCCCCTCCCCCGCCGCGCCCCGGTGTTGCCACAGCGGGCACCCTCCGCACCGCGGCGTCTTCCGGCAGAACTCCTTGCCGACGCGGACGAAGAGGGCGTGGAACTCGTTGTAGAGGGCGCGGCGTCGCGGGATCCGCGCGGCGATGAGCCGCTGGAGATCCCCGTAGCGCGCCCGGGGCGCGGCGATCCCGTGCCGGGAGAGGACGCGCGCGGTGTAGGCGTCCACCACGAAGACCGGCCTGTCGAAGGCGTAGAGCAGGATGCTGTCCGCGGTCTCGGGGCCGATGCCGCGCACCGCGAGGAGTTGTTCGCGGAGCGCCGCAGTCGGCTCCCTCCCCATCCTCGCGAGGCTCCCGCCGTAGCCGCGCGCGAGGAAGCGGCTGAACGCCTTGAGGGCGGCCGCCTTCTGGTTGAAGTAGCCGGACGGCCTGACGAGGCGGGCGAGGCGCGCGCGGGGGATCCCGGCGAGCCCCCGGACCGAGAGGAGGCGCGCCTCCTTGAGGGCGGCGACGGCGCGCTCGACGTTCCTCCAGGCGGTGTTCTGCGTGAGGATGGCCCCGACGATCACCTCGAGCGGCGTCTCCCCGGGCCACCAGCCCTGAGGCCCGAAGCGGCGACGCAGCGCCCGATAGATCCAAAGGAGCTCCCCGTGCCGCCCCCTCACTGCACGTACCCGAGCTTCCTGAGGAGCTCCTCGTCCCTCTTCCAATCCTTGACGACCCTCACCCGCAGGTCGAGGAAGACCCGCCGGCCGAGGAACTCCTCGATGTCGCGGCGCGCGGCGGTGCCGATCCGCTTGATCATCGCCCCGCCCCTGCCGACGAGCATCCCCTTGTGCGACTCCCGCTCCGCGACGATCGTGGCGGTGACGACGGTCACGCCGTCCTCCCGGTCCTTCATCCCCTCCATCCGCACGGCGGTGCCGTAGGGGACCTCCTGGTGGAGGAAGCTGAAGACCTTCTCCCGTATCATCTCGCCCACCGCGAATCGGGTCGGCTGGTCGGAGAGGAAATCGTCGGGGAACAGCTTCTCCCCCTCGGGAAGGAGTTCGATCGCGGCGCGGAGAAGACGCTCCACCCCGTCCCCGGTGCGCGCGGAGAGCGGGATGATCTCCCTGAACGGCAGCAGGCCGCGGTACGATTCGATCACGGGGAGGAGCGCCTCCTTCCGCACCGTGTCGGTCTTGTTGATGAGGAGGAAGAGGGGCGACCGGCACCCCCGCAGGAGGGAGAGCGACGCGCAGTCGGCGTCCGCGGCGGCCGCCGGTTCAACCATCAGACAGGCGAGGTCGGCGTCGCCCGAGGAGCGCTGGGCGCACCGAACCATGTACCGGCCCAGCGGGTCGCGGGGGACGTGGAGGCCGGGGGTGTCGAGAAACACGATCTGGGCGTCGGGGCGGGTCAAGATCCCGCGGATCGCGTCGCGCGTGGTCTGCGGCTTCGGCGTGACGATGGCGAGCTTCTGCCCGACGAGGCGATTCAACAGCGTGGACTTCCCGACGTTGGGTCGTCCGATGAGGGCCACGAATCCGAACTTCATCGTTCCTGCCGCCGCGGTTTGAATAGCTCTTGTGCCGTCGATCCGCGCCGATGCACACGAATCCGCGCGGACACCCCCGACAGACGCTTCATGTGTGAAGATCCGCGGCTATCCGCGGCGAAGAACCTGTCCGGGCAGACCCGCGGCTACCGCTCCTTCTCGGAGCCGAGGTGCTTCTCCACCTGCTGGCAGATGCCGTGGAGCGCGCGCCACTCGTCGTCCGCGATCCCGCTGCGTCCGAAGATCCTCCGGAGCGTCCGCATCACGCTCTCCAACACCTGCCGGTCCCCCTCGGTGCCGTAGCCGAGCGCCGCCAGCGTCGCCTCGATCCGCGCGTAGAGGTGCAGGAGACGCTCCTGGGAGACGAGCTCCGGCGGCTGCTCGGCCTGCTCCGACGCGCCGTACGAGAAGAGCTCGTGGAGGACGACCATCACCGCCTGGGCGACGTTCAGGGAGGCCATCGCACGGGCGGCCCGGATGCTCACCGCGCACTGGCAGAAGGCGAGCTCCTCGTTGCTCAGCCCCTTGTCCTCGCGCCCGAACAGGATGGCGACCCTGTTCCGCCTCGTCGCGGCGGCGATGCGGGGAAGGGCCTTCCGCAGATCCGTCACCGGCCTGCGCCCGCGCCCCTTCCGGCGCGTCGCCCCCACGACGAACCCGTACTCCCCGAGCGCCTCCCCGATCGTCGCATGGGAGCGCGCGCGCTGCACGATATCGAACGAGGCCCAGGCGAGCTTCCGCACCTCCGGGACGTCGAGGGGGGGCGGATCGACAAGCACGAGGTCGTCCACCCCGCAGTTCTTCATCGCGCGGGCCGCCGAACCGATATTGCCGGCGTTCCGGATCCCCACGAGGACCACGGAGACATTGCGCATCAGGGCGTTCATACGGTGTGCCCCTCCCGCGGGCAGACGGCTCCTCCGGGATCGTCCGCGTTCGGGACCGGGGCGCGGGGAGTCAGGACTTCTTCGCCGTCACCGCGAAGAACGGCGCAAACCGCTGGCGGGCCTGCCGTGAGCCGCAGCGCGGACACGCGGGCTTCCTCCTGCCGTGCTCCGTGATCGCCATCGCAATACTGAACATCCGGCGGCACTTCCCGCACACATACTCGTAGGTCGGCATCGTCGGATCCCTCCCTTCCTCCGCGCGTGGCGACGGCCGCGACATACCGGCCTCACCCGAACAGCGACATCTCGAACTCCCATCCCTCGTAGGTCTTCAGAAGCTCCTCGAGCTCGTCCATGGAGATGAACGTCCCGTCCACGAGCAGCCCCACGCGCTCCGTCTCCGGGTCGAAGGCGATGGAACCGCGCATCAGGTCGTGCGTGAGGGCGAGCTTCTTCGACGAAACGTCGAGGTACTTCACCGCGAGCCCCGTCTTGATCTTGTGCCTGAGCGGCGCCAGCGCCTCGGCGGGGCTGGAGGTGGAGAACTCCTTGAAGTAGTACCCGTGCGGGCCGTCGACCTGTTCCGTCGCCGTCAGCACCCACCCGAGATCGGTCTGCTCGGACTCCAGCTTGAAGACGCGCCGCACCCCGGCGCAATCCCGGTACTCCTCGATGAGCGGGAACAGGATCGGATGCCCCGCGAAGCCGCCCTTTTCGGGCCTGTTGTCGATCATCGATTCCCCTTCCTCCCTTCGCGCCCCCTGCGGCGCGGCGGTCCCATCTCACCAGTCCCCGCGCACCAGCGCCTCGACGGCAGCGGGGAGGCGTTCGACGATGTCGGAGGCGGTCATCCCTCGTTCGCCCAGGCGCATCGCGGCGCGGTCCCCCGCGTCGCCGTGGACGAAGACCGCCGCGCGCGCCGCGTCCCGCTGGTCCATCTGCTGCCCCAGGAACGAGGCGATGACGCCCGAGAGCACGTCGCCGCTCCCTGCGGTGGCCATCCCGGGGTTGCCGCTGGCGTTGATCGAAACGCCGCCGCCGGGCGAAACGACGAGCGTCTGCATCCCCTTCAGCACGACGACCGCGCCGTGCAGGCGGGCGAATCCCTCCGCGGCGCCGCGACGATCCCGGAGCACACCGGCGGCATCCCCCCCCGCGAGGCGCGCCATCTCGCCCGGGTGCGGGGTGAGGACGAGGGGGGCCTGCGCCCCCTTGAGGATCGACGGGTCTCCGGCGAGCGCGTACAGGCCGTCGGCATCGACGACCGTCGGGACGCGGAGCGCGGCGATCAGCGCCCGCACCATCGCAACGGTCTCCGGCCGCCGCCCGAGGCCGGGGCCGATCACCGCGGCGTCGAACCGATCGGCCGCGCGCAGGATCTCCTCACCGGCTTCGCCCCCCAGCGCCCCCTCGCGCGTCTCGGGGAGCGGGAGCGTCATCGCCTCGGTCAGCTTCGCGGCCAGCACGGGGTTCAACGAGCGCGCCGCCGCGACGGTGACCAGCCCCGCCCCGGAGCGCAAGGCGGCGGAGGCGGCGAGGCAGGCCGCCCCGGTCATCCCCGGGGACCCGGCCACGACGAGCACGTGCCCGAAATCGCCCTTGTGCGCGAGACGCGGGCGGGGAGGGAAGAGGGACTGCAGGTCCGCCTCGACGACGAGGTCGCCCGCGCCCTCGACCGCCTCGACGAGGTCCGGGGGCAGCCCGATGTCGGCGACCCGTATCCTCCCGCAGTGCGCGGGGCCGTCCCCGGAGACCATCCCCGTCTTCGGGAGGCCCATCGCGACCGTCGCCGCGGCGCGGACGGCGATCCCGCGGACCGCGCCGGTCGTCGCGTCGAGGCCCGACGGCACGTCGATGGCCAGCACCGGCGAGCGGAGCTCCCGGATGAACCCGATCGCCGCCGCCGCCTGCCCCGAGACCTCCCCGGCGGCGCCGGTCCCGAGGATCCCGTCGACGGCGAGGCCGTACGACGCGGCGTCCTCACGGAAGGCGGCGAGCTCCGCGGGGGTCTCGACGGACGTCGTCTCGCCCCCCTCCGCCTCGTACCGCCGCAGATTCTCGATCGCGTCGCGCGCGATGTCGCCGCGGTGCGCGAAGAGGAGCATCCGTACCGCGATCCCCTCCGCCCGGAGGCGCCGGGCGGCCACGAACGCGTCGCCGCCGTTGTTCCCCTTCCCCGCGCACAGGAGGACGCGCGGACGCAGCCGCCCCTCGCGGATCATCGCGGCGGCGCAGCGCGCGACGGCGGCCCCGGCCCGCTCCATCAGGTCCAGGCCGGGGATCCCGCGTCCCACGATGGCGGCGCGATCGAGTTCCCGCATCTGCGCCGCGGTGACGAGTTTCATATGGGCCTGCTCCCGCCGGGGCGGCGCGGAGTCGTTTCGACTCACCGGACCGGTCAGATTCGTTTGACACGTCCCTGCGACGATCCGAACGGCTCCTCCGGCCCGAGGCGGATCAGTTCCTTCATCTCGCGCACGGCGCGCTCGAGACCGACGAGCACCGCGCGGGAGATGATGCTGTGGCCGATGTTCAGCTCCTCGAGCCCCGGCAACG
This sequence comes from Chlamydiota bacterium, assembly GCA_012729785.1. Taxonomy (NCBI): domain Bacteria; kingdom Pseudomonadati; phylum Chlamydiota; species Chlamydiota bacterium. The sequence continues at coordinate 37,172 of JAAYCL010000011.1, forward strand.
CGAGCGCGGACCGCACGTTCCAGTAGGTCAGCCCGTGCCCGGCGTTGACCCGCAGCCCCTCGCGCAGCGCCATCGCCGCCCCCGCGGCGAGCGTCTCGAGCTCGCGGCGCCGCGCCTCCTCCCCCCGCGCGTCGGCGTAGCGCCCGGTGTGGAGCTCCACATACTGCGCGCCGGAGCGGGCCGCCGCCCGCACCTGTTCCTCACTCGGGTCGATGAAGAGGCTCACGATCACGCCGGCGCCGCGGAGGCGCTTCACCGTTTCCGCGACCCGGGGGAGGTTGCCGGCCACGTCGAGCCCCCCCTCCGTGGTGACCTCCTCGCGCCGCTCGGGGACCAGGCAGGCGTGGTCGGGCCTCAGCCGCTCCGCGAACGCCACGATCTCCTCCGCGACCGCCATCTCGAGGTTCAGGCGCGTCCGGACGGTCTTCCGCAGGATCTCCACGTCCCGGTCCTGCATGTGTCGCCGGTCCTCACGCAGGTGCACCGTGATCCCGTCCGCGCCCGCCAGCTCGCAGAGCGCCGCCGCCGCGACCGGGTCGGGCTCCACCGTCCGCCGGGCCTGCCGCACCGTGGCGACGTGGTCGATATTGACGCCGAGCCGCACCATCTTTCCCCTCCTGCCCGGTACTGTAGCATACCGCGGCGCGGGGTTGCAACCGCGCCGCCCTGTGCGCTATACTGCCGCCTGTGCGTGCGATGAGAGAGAAGTGGACGTCCAGGATCGGGATCGTTCTCGCCGTGGCGGGCTCCGCGGTCGGCCTCGGCAACTTCCTCCGTTTCCCATCCCAGGCGGCGCAGAACGGCGGCGGCGCCTTCATGATCCCCTACTTCATCTCGTTCCTCCTCCTCGGCATCCCCCTGATGTGGATCGAGTGGGCGATCGGCCGGTACGGCGGCCTCTTCGGACACGGGACCGCCCCGCTCATATTCAACCGGCTCTGGCGGCACCGCATCGCCAAGTACTTCGGCGCGATCGGCGTCTTCGGCCCGCTCGCCATCTTCATCTACTACCTGTACATCGAGAGCTGGCTGCTGGGTTACTGCGTCTACTCGCTCACCGGGACGCTCGGCGGCCTCTCCACGAAGGAGGAGATGCTCGGATTCCTCCAGCGGTACCAGGGGATCGGCTCCCGCGACTTGTTCGCCCGGTCGTACCTGTTCTTCCTCGCCGCCTTCGCGTTGAACTTCCTCGTCATCTACCGGGGGGTCCGGGGCGGCATCGAAAGGCTCTGCAAGATCGCCCTCCCCCTCCTCTTCCTCTTCGCCCTTGTCATCGTGGTCCGGGTCTTCACCCTCGGCGCCCCCGATCCCGCCCGCCCGGACTGGAGCGTCTGGAACGGCCTCGGATTCCTCTGGAACCCCGACCTCGGCGCCCTGCTGGACGCGAAGGTCTGGCTTGCGGCGGCGGGGCAGATCCTCTTCACCTTGAGCGTCGGCATCGGCGTCATCATCACCTACGCGAGCTACCTCTCCAAGGGGGACGACATCGTCCTCTCCGGGCTCACCGCCTCCTCGCTCAACGAGTTCGCGGAGGTGATCCTGGGCGGCTCCATCGTCATCCCGCTCGCCTTCGCCTTCTTCGGCAGCGCCGGGGCCCGGGAGGCGGCGCACAGCGGGAGCTTCAACATCAGTTTCGTGACGATGCCCCTGATCTTCGCCCGGATGGGATGGGGGACCCTCTTCTCGTTCCTCTGGTTCCTCCTCCTCTTTCTCGCGGGGCTGACCTCGAGCATCTCGCTCATCGAGCCGACGGTGGCGTTCCTGGGCGACGAGCTCTCGGTATCGCGGAAGAGGGCCGTGAAGATCGTCGCGGCGGCGACGTTCATCCTCTGCCAGTTCCCGATCTTCTTCATCGCCCGCGGCGTGGTGGACGACATCGACTTCTGGGCGGGCTCCTTCTTTTTGGTGGTCTTCGCGGCGGCGGAGTGCGTGCTGTTCATCTGGATCTTCGGCATCCAGCGGGCGTGGGACGAGCTACACCACGGGTCCGAGATGCGCGTGCCGCGCTTCTACAAGCCGGTGATCAGGTACGTCACGCCGACGTTCCTGCTCCTCATCCTCGGTTTCTGGTTCTTCCAGCAGGCGATCCCGACCTTCCTGATGCGGGGGGTCCCGCCGGAGAACGTGCCGTACATCCTCGCCACGAGGCTCGGCCTCCTCCTCATCTTCATCGGGATCGCCCTGCTGGTCAGGAAGGCGTACCACGGAAGCGTCTGGGGGAAACGATGACCACGGGGGGGTGGCTGTTCATGCTGCTCTCGTGGGGGCTGATACTCTCCCTCACGGCCTACTGCGTCCGCCGCGTCCTGCGAGCGCCGTATAAAGATTTGTAGACGTTGTACGCAATGCTTTGCCGGAGAATGAGATGCGCCGTTAATCGCCCCGAGGACGAATAGCGGCGCATCTTGCTGCGGCGGTTGGCGTTATATACAACGTCTGCGGATCACGCCTCGGAGGGACGAAGGCGCTCCGGGACGGGGGCCTTGTCCGGCGCCGCCGGGGCCGCACCGGTCGCCGGGGCGCTCCCCCCGGGCGGAGCGGGCCGCCGGAGCGGCGGGAGCTCCTCGCCCCGCATCAAGGCGTCGATCTCCTTGCCGTCGAGCACCTCGCGATCGAGGAGCGCCTGCGCGATCCGGTCGAGCGTGTCGCGGTGCTCGAGCACGATCTCGCGCGCCCGCTGGTAACATCCGTCGACGATGAGCCGCACCTCGCGATCGATCTCCTGGGCGGTCTTCTCGCTGTAGTCTACCGTCCGGGCGATCTCCTTGCCGAGGAAGATGTGCTCCTCGCGCTCGCCGAAGGTGACCGGCCCCAGGCGCCCGCTCATCCCCCACTCGCAGACCATCATCCGGGCGATATGCGTCGCCTGCTTGATGTCGCTCCGGGCGCCCGTGGTGATGTCGCCGAAGACGATCTCCTCCGCGATGCGCCCCCCCATCATCCCGGAGATCTGCCCGAGGAGCTCCTTCCTGCTGTGGTGGTACTTGTCCTTCTCCGGGAGCTGCATCGTGGCGCCGAGGTAGGCGATGCCGCGCGGGATGATCGTCACCTTGTGGAGCGGCTCGGTCTCCTCGATCAGGTTCAGCACGAGGGCGTGCCCCGCCTCGTGGTAGGCCGTGGTCTTCCGGTCCTTCTCGTCCATCACCTTGCTGCGCCGCTCGCGGCCCCAGCGGACCTTGTCGCGCGCCTCCTCGAGGTCCTCCATCATCACGCTCTTCTTGTCCTGCCGCGCGGCGAGCAGCGCCGCCTCGTTCACGAGGTTGGCGAGGTCCGCCCCCGAGAAGCCCGGCGTTCCCCGGGCGATCACGCCCAGCTCCACGGACGGGTCCAGCGGGACGTTCTTGACGTGCACCTTCAGTATCTCCTCGCGCCCGCGCAGATCCGGCATGTCGATGACGATCTGCCGGTCGAACCGTCCGGGCCTCAGCAGCGCCGGGTCGAGGACGTCGGGGCGGTTCGTGGCGGCGATGAGGATGACCCCCTCCTGGGTGTTGAAACCGTCCATCTCGACGAGCAGCGCGTTCAGCGTCTGCTCGCGCTCGTCGTGGCCGCCGCCGATCCCTGCGCCGCGGTAGCGCCCCACCGCGTCGATCTCGTCCATGAAAATCAGGCAGGGGGCGCTCTTCTTCCCCTGCTCGAAGAGGTCGCGCACCCGGGCGGCGCCGACCCCGACGAACATCTCGACGAAGTCGGAGCCGCTGATGCTGAAGAACGGCACGTCCGCCTCGCCCGCGATCGCCTTCGCCAGCAGCGTCTTGCCGCAGCCGGGGGGGCCGATGAGCATCACCCCCTTCGGGATCTTGCCGCCGAGCTTCTGGAACCGCTTCGGGTCCTTCAGGAAGTCGATGATCTCCTGGACCTCCTCCTTCGCCTCGTCGATGCCGGCCACGTCGCTGAACGTCACCTTCTCGTCGCCCTTGGCGAGGAGCCGCGCGCGGCTCTTGCCGAACGAGAGGGCGCTGTGCCCGACCCCGCGCATCTGGCGCGAGATGAGAAACCAGATGATCCCGGCGATGAGAACGATCGGGAGGAAGGTGAAGATGACCTGAGTGACGAACGCCTTCGACGGCTCGACTCTGATCTCCACCTCGTGCTCGTTCAAAAGCCCGGTGAGGGCGCTTCGGGCGGCGTCGCCGGGGACGGTCTCGACGGTGAATTTGCCGCCGTCCCGGTAGACGCCGCGCCCGCTCACCGAGTCCTCGACGAGCGTGAACGAGACGACCTTCCCCTCCCTCACGTCGCGCTGGAACTGGCTGAAGGAGAGGGAGGCGACGCCGCGGTCCCCGAACCGCTGGAGGTGGAAGGCGAGCATGATGCCGATGAAGACGACCAGCCAGAGCACGGCCGGCCGCACCGGCCCCCGCTGCGGCGACTTCATCCCGAGCTTCTTCAGATCCGCCATCCGTCACTCCCCTTCGGCCACAACGCTACGCGTCACTGTAGCACATTCATCGCGCCCTTTCCAGAACGACCTCGAGCACCCGCCGCGTCGCCGGGGTCACCTTGAAACGCTCCGCGATCCGGTGCCCCGGGAGCCAGACGATCTCCCGGCCGCGGGCGAGGAGCGGGACGGCGCCGCGGAGGCGCGCGGGGAGCTTCTCGTCGATCAACACCCTCTTCAAGGCGCGCCCCCCCGCCGCACCGAGCGGGCGGAACCGGTCGCCCGGGCGCCGGGTCCTCACGGCGAGCCCCTCCCCTTCGAGCGCCTCCTGCGAGAGGAGCGCGGAGAGCGGCCACCCGTTCCAGTTGCCGCCCCATGCCGCCGCGAGCCCCGGCGTGTTCCGCCGAACGCGCCCGACCCCGCGGCGGGCGCGCACGGCAACGCGGAACCGCAGGCGGCCCCCGGGGAACGGGATTTCGAGGCCGTCGGCGAGCGGATAGTCGTACGCCGGGTAGGCGGCCGGCGGCCGCCCGATGACAAGCTCTCCGTACTCCCTGGAGACGACGACCCCGTCCGGGAGACAGACGGCCCCGCCTCCCCCCGGAACGCGGCAGAGGCGGGCGGCCGCCTCCGCGTCGGCGAACCGCACCTCGCCCGGTGTGCCGAGCGCGGCGAGCGCGCGGCGGAGGAGACCGGCCCTGAGGGCGGCGGGAAGGGCGGCGAAACGCCGCGCGGGAAAGACCACCCTGCGCTCCTCCTCCCGCGCCAGGGCGCGGTACCGCCTTGCGGCGTGCGTCTCGCAGAAGTCGTGCTCGCGGGCGAGCAGCTCCGCCGCCCGGATGAGGATCTCGCGCGCCCGGGGATTGAACTGCCGCTCCAGGTACGGGATCAGCCCGTGCCGCACCCGGTTCCTCAGGAAGAGGCGGTTTCGGTTGCTGGCGTCCGTCCGGAACGAAACGCCTTGCGCCTTCGCGACCGAGAGGATCTCCCTCCTCCAGAGGCAGAGGAGCGGCCGGACGATGCGCAGCGGCCCCTCGAAACGCACCGGCCGGATGCCGCCGAGCCCCCGCGCACCCGCCCCGCGGAGGAGTCGCAGCAGGAACGTCTCCGCCTGGTCGTCGGCGGTGTGCCCGAGGGCGACCGCCTCCGCCCTCGTTCGCGCGGCGCACCGCGCGAGGAACGCGTAGCGCGCCTCCCGCGCCGCCGTTTCGAATGAGAGACCCCTGCGCCGCGCGCGCGCGCGGACGTCCGACCTCCCCGCGAGGAGCGGGACGCCCAGGGACCGGCACGTGCGGCGCACGAGGGCGAGATCGCGATCGGCGTCGCGGCCGCGCAGGCCGTGGTGGAGGTGGGCGGCGCGAAGCGTGACGCCGAAAGACGGGGCAAGCGAGGCGAGCAGGTGCAGCAGCACCATCGAGTCGGGTCCGCCCGACACGGCAACCAGGAGCGACCGCACGCCCCGCAGCATCCGGTGCAGGCGGATGAAGACCCGGACGCGCTCCACGGCCGCCGCCGCTTTCGGGGCGCCGCCCGCGCGTCCTCTCTTCACGGCCCCGGAGCCGGCGTGGGCGCCGGGGTGGGCGTCGGGGTCGGCAGGAGCTCGAACCGCGTGTCGTCTATCCCCGTGATGCGCCCCTTCGTCTTCAAAGGGTTCATCCCCGGCCAGGCGAGCGCGCCGTAGAAGGTGTAGACCCCGGTCGGGTACTCAAGCGGCATCGGTCCGAAGTCGATCTCGCCGTCGAGATCGTCGATCTCGAGATTCCGGACGATCGGGTTCGGCTTCTCGTAGAAGCGGCCGCGCGAGCCGATGAAGAGCAGCCCCCCGGTCGGCGGGACCACGGCGATGTACGCGTCCGCCGGAACCCCTTCCCACGACGGGTCCTGCACCTGGACCCGGTAGTTGAGGACGGCGTGCTCCCCCGGAACGATCCGGTCGAGCGACTCCATCCCGAGATCCACCGTCGGCGGCGGACCGCTCGGCAGCGGCGTGGGCGCGGAGACGACGGTGACAGTCCCGGCCCCCGCGCCCGCGTTCGACGAAGAGCCCCCGCCGTAGACCGTGCCGCTCGGGACTTCCACCTTGGTGACGGTGCCCACGGCGGCGCCGGGCGAGACGGTGAAGGAGAGAGTGGCGACCGTCCCGTTGACCGAGTCGTCGCCGCTCACGGACCGCTCCCCCTCGAGTTTGAGGCGGCCGGCGTAGGGGGTGTCCACGTCCACCTTGAATCCGGCGGAGCCCATCACGTCGTCGTAGTCGAGAAAACCAGACTTGTACTCGACGGTGCAGTCGAACTTTGTGACGGCCAGATCCGTCCTGAGTCCGACCGGGATTCTCACCCGCTCGCCCGGGTAGCCGCTGACGCTTCCCACCGTGAAGTTCGTCGCCCCGCAGGGGGCCGCCAGGAGCGCCGGAACGACCATCCAGAACCACGCGCCACGTCGCATCGCCACCTCCCCGCCGCGCACCGCCGCGGCCTCTACAGTATATGATAGCCCACGAACTCGAGGGCGGCAAGGGCGCCGTCCCTCAGGGCGTCATCCCTAAGCCCCCATCCCTCGGCCCCATGCCTTTTCATCTTTCGTCCGACGGGTCCGACGGGTCCGACAGGTCCTCCCCTTCGCGTTGCCTGCCTGCGTCCGCTGTACTATAATGGCGTCGTCTCGCGGGCGCGCGCGGGACCGGGAGGTGCGACGATGTGGGACTACAGCGACAAGGTCATGGACCATTTTCTCCGCCCGCGAAACGTCGGCGAGATCAAGGACGCCGACGCGGTCGGCGAGGTCGGCAACCTCGCCTGCGGCGACGCCCTGAAGCTCTACCTCAAGCTCGGCGAGGGGCGGCGCATCGTCGACGCGAAGTTCCAGACGTTCGGCTGCGCCAGCGCCATCGCCTCGGCCTCCGCCCTCACGGAGATCGTCAAGGGGAAGACGCTGGAGGAGGCGGCGCGGATCACGAACGACGACATCGCCGTCTTCCTCGGCGGCCTCCCGAAGGAGAAGATGCACTGCTCGGTGATGGGTCGCGAGGCGCTCGAGGCGGCGCTGGCGAACTACCGCGGGGAGCAGCCGGAGCGGCAAGAGGAGGGGGAGATCGTCTGCCGCTGCTTCGGCGTGACCGACACGAGGATCGCCCGGGTCGTCCGGGAGAACAAGCTCACGACCCCCGAGCAGGTCACCAACTACTGCAAGGCGGGCGGCGGCTGCGGGAACTGCATTCCCGCCATCCAGGCGATTATCGACGAGGTCTGGGCGAAGGAGAAGGAGAAGAAGGCCCGGGCCGCGGAGCCCCCCCCGCGGAGACTCACCGTCATCCAGAAGATCCAGCTCATCCAGGAGACGATCGAGAAGGAGATCAAGCCCGCCCTGATGGCCGACGGCGGCGACATAGAGCTCATCGACGTCATCGGCGACCGGGTCCTCGTCGCCTTCCGCGGCGTCTGCGCCGGGTGCCCCTCCTCGGGGGTGACGATCGCCTCGGTGGTGGAGAAGAAGCTCCGGGAGTTCGTCTCGCCGTCGCTCGCCGTGGAGGAGGTCAGGGATGAAGACCGTGTATCTTGACAACAACGCCACCACGCGCGTCGCGCCCGAGGTGCTGGAGGCGATGCTGCCGTTCCTCCGCGAGCGCTACGGCAACCCCTCCAGCATGCACACGTTCGGCGGCGGGGTGAAGAAGGCCGTCGATGAGGCGCGCGGGCTCGTCGCCGGCCTCATCGGCGCCGAACCCGGCGAGATCATCTTCACCGGCTGCGGGACGGAGAGCGACAACGCGGCGATCCTCGCCGCGCACGTCGCCGACCCGCGGAGACCGCACGTCGTGACCACGCGCGTCGAGCACCCGGCGGTCCTCGCCCTCTGCATGAAGATCGAGAAAAACGGGCACCGCGTCTCCTGGATCGGCGTGGACGCGCAGGGGATGCTCGATCTCGAGGAGATCCGCCGCGCGGTCCGCGACTGCACCGGCGTCGTCTCCGTGATGTGGGCGAACAACGAAACCGGCGTCGTCTTCCCGGTCGAGGAGATCGGGAAGATCGTCAAGTCCGCGGGCGCCTGTTTCCACGTGGACGCGGTCCAAGCGGTCGGCAAGATCCCGCTCGACATGCGCCGCAGCGCCGTCGACTACCTCTCCCTCTCCGGGCACAAGCTCCACGCGCCCAAAGGGGTGGGGGCGCTCTACATCCGGAAGGGGACGAAGTTCAGCCCGTTCATCGTCGGCGGCCACCAGGAGATGGGGCGCCGCGGCGGCACGGAGAACGTCGCCTCGATCGTCGGGCTCGGCGCCGCGTGCCTCCTGGCGGCGAAAAACCTGGCCGAGGAGCAGACGCGCGTGAAGACCCTGCGCGACCGGCTCGAGAAGGCGCTCCTGGAAAAGGCCCCGGACGCGCGCCTGAACGGCCACCCGGAGCGCCGCCTCCCCAACACCTCCAACATCAGCTTCGAGTACGTGGAGGGCGAGGCGATCCTCCTGCGGATGAACGCCCTCGGCATCTGCGCCTCCTCGGGCTCCGCCTGCACCTCCGGTTCGCTCGAGCCGTCGCATGTCCTGCGGGCGATGGGCGTCCCCTACACGGCGGCGCACGGCTCCGTCCGATTCTCCTTGAGCCGGTACACGACGGAGGAGGAGGTGGATTTCGTGATCGAGCACCTCCCCCCGATCATCCGTACGCTCCGCGAGCTGAGCCCGTTCGGGAGGGCATAGCGGCGACGCTCCCCTTCGCCGCACCCCGGCGGGAGGCGGGAAACTGCGGTATTGACACCCTTTCCCCCGCTCTCTACCATAATCGCGCTCTGCCATGAAAAGGCGTTTCAAGGTCTCCATAGACCAGCGGCTTTGCAAAGGGTGCAGTCTCTGCGTGGGGTTCTGCCCGACCGGGAACCTGAAATTCAGGGACGGGGCGCTCGTCTGCGAGGGGGAGTGCTCCGGGTGCATGCTCTGCGTGCGCTACTGCCCGGACCTCGGCATATCCGTCGAGGAACTGGAAGGATGACCGTGTGCCGCGGACCGGCGCGGTCCCCCCGCGGATCGTTACGGATGAAGCACCCATCCGGGGTATCCGTGTGGATCCGCGGCACACGACATAGTCGATCCGCCTGAATCCGCGGCGACGCGGTTTTGTTCGTGGACACGATCATGGCCAAACGGATGCTGCTCCAGGGCAACGACGCGGTGGCGCTCGGCGCCGTGAAGGCGGGACTCGACTTCTTCGCGGGCTACCCGATCACCCCCGCCTCCGAGATACTCCACAAGATCGTGGAGTTCCCGCGGCAGGTGAAGGTTCTCCAGATGGAGGACGAGATCGCCTCCATCAACGCCTGCGTCGGCGCGGCCCTCGCCGGCGCCAAGGCCATGACCGCCACCTCGGGCCCCGGCTTCTCCCTGATGCAGGAGGGGATCGGCCTCGGCCACATGGTCGAGGCGCCGCTCGTCGTCGTCAACGTCCAGCGCGTCGGCCCCTCCACCGGCATGCCGACCTTCGGCGCGCAGGGCGACATCCTCCAGTGCCGCTGGGGGAGCCACGGCGACTATTTCCCGATCGCCCTCTACCCGAACTCGGTCGCCGAGCTCTACGCCTACACGATCCACGCCTTCAACGCCGCAGAGGAGTCGCTTTCGCCCGTCATCCTGCTGAGCGACGGCTGCATCGGACACCTGTACGAAACCGCCGAGCTCGCCGACGTGCCGCTGAAGAAGCGGGCGGCACAACCGCTCGGGAACGGCACCCGCCACTTCACCAGCCTCACGCACGCCGGCGACTACCCGCGGGCGACCTCCCCTGAGGCGCACCGAAAGCTCATCGCCTCGCTCGAGAAGAAGACCGCCGCGGTCGCCCCGCGCTACGCCTTCTACGAGTACCTCCCCCGCGCGGGGGCCGACACCCTCCTCGTCGGCTTCGGGGGCGCCTCCCGGGCGCTCTACCATTTCAAGGACCGCTGCGCCATCTTCCGCCCGATCCGGATATTCCCGATGCTCGAGGAGCTCGCCGAGATCGCCCGCGGCTACCGGCGCGTCGTCGTCGTCGAGATGAACGCGGGGCAGTACCGGCTGCTGGTGGAGGCGCTGCTCCACCGCCCGGTCGGCTTCATCCCGCTGCTGGGCGGCGTGATGCAGATCAGCTACATCGAGGAGAGTTTGAAGCGATGCCTGTCATAGAGTTTCTGCGGCCCGAGCGTCTGCCGACCTACTGGTGCCCCGGCTGCGGAGACGGGCTTGTCGTCAAGACGCTCGCCGCCGTCTTCGAGGAGCTCAAGATGGACGGCCGCGACACCGTGCTCGTCTCCGGCATCGGCTGCGCGGCGCGCGCCCCCGGCTACTTCCGGTTCGAGAGCGTCCACGGCCTCCACGGGCGCGCGATCCCGATCGCCGAGGGGATCAAGACGGCGAGGCCGGAGCTGAACGTCGTCGTCGTCAGCGGCGACGGGGACCTGCTCGGCATCGGCGGGAACCACCTCATCCACGCCTCCCGCCGCAACACCGACCTCACCATCGTCCTCATCGACAACCAGATCTACGGGATGACCGGCGGGCAGAAGTCGCCGACCACCGCCGTCGGGATGAAGACGCTCACCAGCCCGGAGGGGAACACCGACCGCCCGGTGGACTGCCAGGCGCTCGTCAAGGCGCACGGGAGCTTCTACGCGCGGGCGACCACCTTCCACCTGCCGCTCCTCGCCCGGGCCCTCCGCCTGGCGCTCCTGCACCGCGGCTTCGCGCTGGTGGACGTCCGGTCGCAGTGCCCGGTGAATCTCGGCCGGCGGCTCGGCTACAAAAACGCCTACGAGATGCTGCTGCAGTACAAGAAAACCTTCAGGCCCGTCGCGGGCGAGGTCGCGATGCTCGCCCCCGACGAGGTGGGGATCACCCGATGACCGCGCATCCGAAGCGTCCCGCCCCGGGGCCGGAGAAGACGACGCACTCGATCGTGCTCCTCGGCACGGCGGGACAGGGGATCAAGATGATGTCGCACGCCCTCGCCGCCATCCTCGCCTCCCTCGGCAAGCACGTGGCGCTCACCGTGACCTACCCCTCCTCCGTCCGCGCGGGGGTCGTCCGGGGCGACCTCACCTACTCCGACCGGCCCGTCGAGATGCCGTTCGTCGAGGAGGCGGACCTCCTCCTCCAGCTCGCCCCGGTGAAGAAGGCCGACGCGGTGAAGGCCGCCCGGGTCATCCGAGACCGCGAAATCGGGAAACTCCTCTCCGACGATTGCATCCCCGTCGATGGGGAGATCGAGGAGCGCTCCTTCAAGAAGGCCGCGCTCGACGAGTTCGGGAGCCCCCTCTTTGTCAACATGGTCGCCTTGGGGCGGCTGCTGCGGCGCCTGGGCATCGACGTCGGGAAGCTGGACCTCGCCGCCGCGCTGCCCGGGAAGCATTTCGACCAGAACGTCCGCGCCATCAACCACGGCTACTCGTTCCCCGACGACTGAAACCCCCACGGTCTGGATCGCGGGGATGGGCCCGATCACCCTTGCCGGGTCGGCAGGTGGCGGCGGTGGGCGCGAAGACGGGCGCGGATCTTCTTGACCCCGCCCATCCTCGGGTGCAGCTGGAGCGCGGCGAGGAGGGTGATCCTCGCGAGCCGTTCCTCCCCCGCACGGCAGTACCGCTCGGCGATCTTCTTGTACAGGAACGCCCGCTCCCTCCTGTTCATCTCCCCCGCCAGTTCGTCCGCGAACCCGCCGAGGGCGTAGGCGAACTGCCCTTCCGTCTCGAGCAGCTCCAGCACGAGGTTGCGCATCCGCAGGCGGATCTCGGCCCTGAAGTGCCGGAAGTAGCGGCGCGACGCGTCCTCCCGGTAGATCTCCCGGTACTGCTCGAACGCCGCCCTCGGCCGGTGCTGGCGCTCGAGCTCCTCGGCGACGAGAAACCCGCAGTCGAGGAAGTCCCGGTACGGCATATGGGCCTTCAGGGAGAAGGCGCTCCGGGAATCCCGCATCCTCTCGTAGAGGGCGAGCCCCTCCCGGCCGCGCCCCTCGAGGAGGTCGAGGAAGACGAGCTGGCAGCAGGCGGCGGGATCGTTTCCCCTCCTCCGCAGCGACTCCCGGTAGGCGCTCCCCCGACGAACCTCGATGCGGGAAAGGGTCCTGTCGTAGACCGCCCGCTTCTCGTCGTCGAACAGGACCTCGTAGGCCCTGAGCACCTCCTGGATGCGGTCGTGCGCCCAGCGGTTCCGGTCGGGGTGGAAGTCGGGATGGTACTTTTTCGCCATCGCACGGAAGGCGGCCTTCACCGCCTCCCGGGAGGCGGTGCGGTCGATCTCGAGCAGTTCGTAGTAGGTCGTCATGGGGCACAGGTCGATCGTATAGTATAGCGCAGCGCCTCGGCGCACGACACGCGGCAAAACCGCCCCCGCCGCCATCCCCCCGCCCGGGAGGCGGGAGCGGGGGGTCGCCTCCCCCCGGCGCCGCGCCGGAATAACTGTTGCGCCGGCGGTGCCGTTGGGGCAGAATCGCCGTGCCGGGGGCCGAGGCCCCCTCCGAGCCGATGAACGCTGCAACCGGCGGGGCGCGCCCCCGCGTCACGGTCGTCATCCCCTCCTACAACGGGGAGAGACTCCTCCCGGGCTGCCTGGATGCGCTCGCCCGGCAGGAGTACCGTTCGTTTCGCACGGTCGTCGTGGACAACGGATCCACGGACAACTCGCCCGGCCTCCTCGCCGCGCGGTACCCTTCCGTCCTCGTCATCCAGATGGGCCGCAACGCGGGGTTCGCCGCGGCGGTGAACGCGGGGATCCGCCGCGCGGAGACCGAATTCGTCTCCCTCCTCAACAACGACACCGCGGCGGACCCGGGCTGGCTCGGCGCGCTCGTCGGCGCCCTCGACGCCCATCCGGCGTTCGCCTTCTGCGCGTCGAAGATGGTCGACTTCTACGACCCCCGGATCATCGACAGCGCCGGGAACTGCCTCGCCTCGAACGGGCGCTCCGTCCCGCGCGCGTTCCTCGAGGAGGATCGCGGCCGTTACGACAAGTATGCGGAGGTCTTCGGCGCGTGCGCGGGGGCGGCGCTCTACCGCCGCTCCCTCTTCGACCGGACGGGGCTCTTCGACGAGCGGTTCGTCTCCTACAAGGAGGACGTGGACCTCGACTTCAGGGCGCAGCTCGCCGACCTCCGCTGCCTCTATGTCCCCTCCGCCGTCTGCCGGCATATCGGGGGGGCGACCAGCGGGCGCCGGAAGAGCGACCTCGCGGTGCGACTGGGCACGCGGAACGGGATCGCGCTCTTCGTCAAGAACATGCCCGCGGCCCTGCTCTTCCGCACGGTCCCGAGGCTGCTCCTCGACCTCGCCTTCCAGCTCGCCCACCAGACGCTCGGGGGAGGGCAGGCGGTTCCGCTGCTCCGCGGCCTCCTCGGCGGGGCGGCGATGGTGCCGCACGCCCTGCGCGAACGCAAGAGGATCCAGCGGCGGGCGACGCCGGACCTCCCGCGCCTGCGGCGGCTGCTGCGGGAGGGGGACGAGGAGGTCAAACGCCATCGCGCCCGGTGCCGCCGGGGCGGGGGATGAACCGCGCGCGGAGCGCGGGGACGCCGACAGGGCTCGAACCGCGCAGGTCGTTCAGACCGGCCCCGCCGCTAAGGACTCCTCCTCGGGCATCCGGCCGCGCGGCCGGTAGCTGCTGGCGCAGCAGCCCGCGCACGCCGGGAAGATCCGGCGTTCCTTCAGCCGTCTCCTGAACCGCGCCTGGTCCGGCCCGTTCCAGACGTCGCGCGGGCGTCTCCTCCTGATGTTCCCCAGCGACAGGAACGGGCACGAGCTCATCTCGCCGTAAGCGGAGATGCCGAGCATGCGCCACGGGGTGAAGCAGCGGTACTCCGCGAGATTCGAACGGTCGTCGTAGTAGCGCACGATCTCCTCGGGCGTCACGCCGAACGGCGAGAAGCGCACCTGCGCCCCGCCCCCGCGCGCCTCCTCCGCGACCAGCCGCAGCTGGGCGCGGAGGAGTTTCGGGTCGATGCGCATCCGGGTTCCCGCAACCGCCTCGTGCCCGGGGAATTCGACGGTCGGGATGCGGCTGCCGAAGTCCGCGCTGTTCATGACGGTGAAGTTGCAGTAGTCCGCCCCGACGTCCCTCGCCGCCCGGTACGTCTCCGCGAGATGCGGCGCGTTCCGGTCGGTGATGACGCAGGTCGCGTGGATGTGCGGAAACGCGGCGCAGCGCCTCGCGCGCAGCGCGCGCAGCCGCCCGATCCCCGCGCAGGCGAGCGCGTGCGCCCCCTTCCTGCCGACGATCTCGTCGTGGACGCTGGCGGGGCCGTGCAGGGAGACGCCGACGGCGAAGAGCCCGCCGCCCCCGACCCACCGCAGCCGGTTCTCGAAGAGGAACGCGGCGGCCGCGTCGTCGAGGAGCGTGCCGTTGGTGATGACGTGGAGCTTGTTCCGCGGGGCGAGGGCGGCGAAGATCGCGGGAAGGTCCTTCCTGAGGAGCGGCTCGCCGCCGGTAAAGGTCACGACCGCGGTGCGCGGGAACGACTGCACGAACTCCAGGACCTCCGCCGCCGAGAGTTCCTCCCCCCTCCTCCCCTCCAGCCCGCCCTTCTCGAGGAGCGGGAGGAACTGGCACATCCGGCAACGGAGGTTGCAGCGGTAGGTGAGCTCGACGAAGAGGTGGAGCGGCGGGAACGCGAAGCCGGGGCGCAGACGGTACGGCGCGAGCGTGTAGAGCGAGCTCAAGGCGTCGTAGCAGCGGGCGAGGTTCAGCGGCGGCCTCTTCACCGGGCGCCCTCCGGGATGAGCTCGTAGACGGCGGCGTCGTTCATCCCGCTCAGGTCGCCGCACGAGTAGCGCAGGCGCTCCTCGACCTCGCCGGTCGACGGATCCACGATCGCCACGTTCACCCCGCGGTCCCCGCCCCCGACCGACCTGCCATCCACGCGGATCCGGCTCCGGTCGCCGCGGCCGAGCGGCGCGCTCTCGATCTCGATCGACGCGGGCGAGACGATCCCGCTGTCGCCGACCGGGGCGCCCATGGCGAGGCGGATCCGCGCCACGCCGAAGCGGTGCACGACGATGCCGCGCGGCGCCCCCCGGACCGGCACCACCGCCGCGGCGGTGCTCCAGCCCCACCGCATCCCGCCCGCGCTGCGGGGCTTGAGGCCGAGGGAGAGGAGGAAGTCGTACGCCGCGTCGTTGCAGACGGGCATCCCCTCGTCCTTCGCCGAGACGAGCAGGAGGCGCCCCTCCGCGCGTTTCCGGAGGGCGTCGAGCGCGGCGCTCTCCTGGAACAGCAGCGGCTCGAGCCGCTCCCCCGCCCTGCGGAACCGTGCGATGCGCGGGTCGAACGACGACTGCGCGTGGAACAGGATGCGAAGCGGCGGCGCGGGCGCCGCCGCCGGCCGGTAGACGAGGAAGTCTATCCCCCTCCCCCGCCGGTACTCCGGAACCCTCCCGGGCTCCCAGTTGTTCAGGATGAACACCGGGTCGTCGCCTCGCGCCCCCTCGCCGAGGATCTTGTACAGGTACGCCTCGGTCCACTGGTAGTTCGGCGAGAGGAGCAGCCCTCCCGCGGGGATGACCTCCAGCGCCTTCGAGGTGAACTCGTCGTAGTGCCTGACGCGGCTCAGGTCCGCGCCTGGCCAGTCCCGCGCCGCGGGGATTGCGATCAGGGCAACGGCGGCGCACGCGCAGACGGCGAGGAGCGCCCGCCCCGCGGCCCCCCGGTTCCGCGCGATCTCCGCGACGAGCGGCACGGAGCAGCCGGCGAGGACGGCCGCCGTCAGGCAGGAGGGGACGAAGTAGACCGGGGTCTCGACCGTCACGGACGGGAGCGACAGGAAGAGCTGCCCCGCCCAGAGGGCGGCGAGGGCGGCGAGGAACCTCGGGTGGAGGCGGCCAAGCCACACGGCGCCCGCCGCGGCCAGGACCGCCCCCGCGACGCCGAACTGGCTCCGCATGACGGAGAGATAGAGGCGCAGGTGCACGGTGAGTATCGTGCCCAGCGGCGCGGGGAAGTAGTTCGCCGTGTACCGTCCGCCGAGCGCGTAGCGGACGAGCCCGGCGAGGCCGTCCACACGCCCCTCGAGGTAGACGGGGTCGCCGCGCGACCAGGCGTAGATGAGGAGGTACTGCGCGGCCCCCGCCGCGGCGATCGCCGCCATCGGGAGCAGGTCGCCCCTCCGGAGCGACGGCCGGCCCTTCCCGGGCCACGCGGCCACGGCGAACGCCGGGAGGAACGCCAGGAGGGACGGGTGGTTGCCGAGCCCCGCGCAGAAGAACGCCCACGACAGGTACAGGAAACGGCGGCGGGGCCGGCGCAGCCACGCGGCGAGGAAGAGCAGCGCGGCGGAGAGCAGGAGGGTGTTGAGCGTGTACACCTCCGGGATGAGCGCCGACGACCAGAAGAGCGGGATCGTGCCGAGCAGCCCCGCCGAGAGGAGCCCGGCGAGCGTCCAGCCGGTGAGGAGGGAAACCAGCAAAGAGACCAGCGCGAGCGTCGCCGCGCCGCAGGCGGCGGAGATGAAGCTCACGCGCGCCGCGAGCATGCCCACGGGCAGTTGCGAGACGAGCCGGTTGATCGCCAGATACAGCGGGAACCCGGTCGGGTGCGGGAGCCCGCGGATCTTTCCGACGAACTGGAACTTCGAGCTGTCGCCGTACCCCCCGACGCACGGGAGCATCGTGCGGCCGTAGACGACGAGGAAAAGCGCCAGGACCGCCGCCGCGACCGCCAGGTTCCGCCTGGAGGGAGAAGGGACGCGCATTGCCGCCTCTCGAGCCCCGGCCGTACCGGGGGATCACATTCTACACGATGCCCCCCGCCGCCTCAAGCACGGGGGCGTTGCCAACGGCGGATCCGCGCGACCCCGCGGCCCGCCCGCCCTTTTCCGATTGCCGCCGAGGGCGCCCTGTACTATCATTCAACCGGTGCGCGGAGCCCGCACGATGGACCAGCCGAGATTGTCCGTGGTCATCCCCCTCCACGACGACGCAGGGATCGTCGGGGAATGCCTGGCATCCGTGCGCGCGGTCCTCGACGCCTCCTTCCCGGGCGCCTACGAGCTCGTCTTCGTGGACGACGGCAGCGCCGACGGCACCGCGGCCGCGCTCCTCTCCCGCGCCGAAAACGATCCGCGCGTGAAACTCGTCGAGCTCGACCGCAACTACGGGCAGCACGCCGCCCTCTGCGCGGGCCTGGAGGCCTCCTCCGGCGACGTCATCGTCACGCTCGACTCCGATCTCCAGATCGGCCCCGAGGCGATCCCGCTCCTCGCCGCGAAGCTGGCCGAGGGGCACGACCTCGTGAGCGGGGTGCGCCTCGGCCGCACCGACTCGTTGTTCCTCCGTACCCTCCCGTCGCGCCTGTTCAATCTCCTCGTCGTTCATATGACCGGCGTCCGGCTCCGCGACTGGGGCTGTCCCGCGGTCGCCCTGTCGAGGCCTCTCGCGACGCAGGTCCTCCGCTACGGCGAGATGCGCCGGTTCCTCAAGCCGCTCGGCGTGATGCTCGCCCGCTCCACCGCCGAGGTCGAGCTCCGGCACCGCCCCCGCATCGGCGGGCGCTCCGGCTACTCGTTCGCCGACCTGTTCGAGCTCGCCCTCGACTTCGTCACCAACTTCAGCCGCCGCCCGTTCCAGAAGGTCAGCCTCGCCGGGACCGCGCTCGTCGCGTTCGGCCTCGTCACGGGCGCCGCCTACACCCTGCTCCGCCTCCTCCTCGGCGTCTCGCCCGGCAACCGCGTGCAGGCGCTCGTCTTCCTCTCCCTCGTGCTGGGCCTCCAGCTCGCGGTCCTGGGCTTCCTCGGGGAGTTCATCATCCGCATCTACCGCCGCCAGAACAATCTCCCCTTCTACACCGTCCGGGCGGTCCGCGGGGGAAAGGGGGGGACGTGATCAGGGACTACCGCCCGGGCGACGAGGAGGCCGTCGGCGCGCTGTTCGCCGCGTACCCGTACGGCGACCTGCGCCGGTACCGCCTCGTCAACCGGGAGAAGCAGGCCGCCTACCTCCGGCACAAGCTCTCCTCCTGCCTCAAGGACGGCCGGGTTTTGGTGGCGGAGGCGGGCGGCGCGGTGCGCGCCCTCGCCGCCTTCAGACCGCTGCCGTGGGATTCCTCCATCTTCGGCATCTCGATGGGGCAGGCGCCCCTCTTCGTCCACGACGCAGGCGAGGGCGTCCGCGCGGAGATCGGACAGCTCGCCGGGGCGCTGCGGGACGCCTGCCGCGCCGGGGGCGTCGTCCACCTCAACGTCAGGGCCGACGCGGACGATCTGGCCCTGATGCAGTGCCTCGAGGGGAACGGCTTCTACCTCGCGGACACGATCGTCACCTACATCTTCATCCCGCGCCGCCAGCAGCTCGGGCACGGCAAGTACCTGTTCAAGACGCGCCTCTACGAGCCCCGGGACCACGACGCCGTCCTCGCGGTCGCCGCCGCGGCGTACCGGAACTTCATCGGCCGCTACCACGCCGACCCGCACCTGCCGCGCGAGCTGTGCGACCGCCTCTACCAGGCCTGGGCGCGCCAGCTCCTCGACGGCGGGATCGCCGAGACGATCATCGTGGCGGAGCGGAAGGGCACGGTGGTCGGCTTCCTCGGCTACCGGCTCAAGAGGGACATCCTCGAGGCGACCGGCGTGCGGTGCGTGGGCGGCGGGCTCGGCGGCTGCACGCCGGAAGGGTTCGGGGCGTACACCGCCATCATCGAGGAGGCGATGCGGGAGGGGATGCACCGCTACGACATGCAGGACTTCGAGACGCAGCTCAACAACGTCAACATCGTCCGCATCTACCAGAAGCTCAACTTCGAGTACGCCCGCGCCAAACACACCTTCCACGCCTGGCTCGGCTGAGACGGGGGCGCGCCGCCGCCGTCACGCCAGCACCTTCCGCACCGCCGCGATCACGTCCTCCACGTCCCCGTCGGAGAGCTTCGCCGAGAGCGGCAGCGAGATCGTCCGGTCCGACACGAACTCCGCGTTCGGGAACTCCCCGCGCCGGTACCCGTACCGCTCGCGGTAGTACCGGTGCAGGTGCACGCTCACGAAATGGATCCCGGTCCCGATATTCTCCCGGTGGAGCGCCTGCTGGACCTCGTCCCGGCTCCTGCCGAGGGCGTCGATGTCCACGAGCGGGGTGTACAAATGGCGGGCGTGGACGGTGTCCGGCTCGGGGGGGGCGGGGAGGATGAGCGGCAGGTCCCGGAACGCCTCGTCGTAGCGGCGCCAGATCTCCTCGCGGCGCCGCAGGTAGCGCTCGATGCGCGGGAGCTGGTGGATCCCCAGCGACGCCTGCAGGTCCGTCATGTTGTACTTGTAGCCGGGGTAGACCACCTCGTAGTGCTTGAAGCCGTCGTCGGTGTAGCGCCTCCAGGCGCCCTTGTTCAGTCCGTGCAGGCCGTACATCTCGATCTGCTCGGCCCAGGCCGGGTTGTTCGTGGTGACCATCCCGCCCTCGCCGGTGGTGATGTTCTTCGTCACGTAGAAGGAGAAGACGGTGAGGTCGCCGATCGAGCCGATCTTCCTCCCCCGGTAGACCGCCTCGATGGCGTGCGCGGCGTCCTCGATGACCACGAGCCCGCGCTCCCGCGCGATCTCGAGGATCGGGTCCATCGCGCAGGGGCGCCCGGCGAAGTGCACCGGGATGACGGCGCGCGTCTTGGGGGAGAGCCGCCGCCGGATCTCCTCCGGGTCGATGTTCATCGTGCGGCGGTCGATCTCGGCGAAGACCGGGACGGCGCCGACGTGCGTGATGACGTTGACCGTGGCCGCGAAGGTCATCGGGGAGGTGATCACCTCGTCGCCGGGCCGGACCCCCGACACGAGCATCGAGAGGTGGAGCCCCGCCGTGCAGGAGCCGAGGGCGTGCGCGTAGTTCGCCCCGGCGTACGCGCGGAACATCTCCTCGAATCTGCCGACCCGCGGCCCCGTCGAGATCCAGCCCGACCGGAGGCACTCCACGGCCTCCGCGATCTCGGGCTCCTCGATCAGGGGGCTGCCGAACACGAGGAATGTCTTTCTCACGCGGATACTCGCCGGCTCATGTGCGGGGTATGTTGTCCCTAGAAACGAGCAACGAGAAACTAGAAACGGTAGTTGTGGTGGCGGTGGCAGGAGTCGAACCTGCGACACGCGGATTATGATTCCGCTGCTCTGCCAGCTGAGCTACACCGCCCCGTATCCACGCCCAGTATGCCAGCTTCGGCTTCCGTTTTCAATCGGAACGGCCGACCGGCGCCGCGTCCGCGGGACGAACGGGCGGATCGTGAACCGGACACGGCCCATGCGGCGCGCCGGGAAGCGGATGGGGGGGGCCAAATCCCGGGGGTCAGCGGACGCATGCGGCGGGGAGGCCGGCGAGGGCGTCGGCGATGCGCTCGCGGTGGTGCGCCATCAGGTCCATCCGCGCGATCTCATCCCGCGCGAAGAAGCCGCTCGCGGTCGTCTCGCTGCTCGCGGCCAATTTCCCCCCCTCGACCGCGGCCTCGAAGCTGAGCGCGACGATCTGGAGGAGCTTCCCGTCGCCGTAGTCGACCGCGCGGTCCGGGCTGCTGTAGACGCCGATGAGCCGCCCCACCCGCACGCGCAGCCCCGTCTCCTCCTCCACCTCGCGCCGGCACGACTCCGCGACCGTCTCCCCGGGATCGACGTGGCCGCCCGGGAGGCACCACTGCCCGTTGTCGGCGCGGCGCGTCAGGAGCACCTTGTGCCGCTCTGCGTCGAAGACGACGGCGTTGACGCAGAGGGCGATCCTGCCGCGCGCGCCGATCCGGGGCCCGGAGACGACCCTCATCTCACTCCAGCTCGACCTTCGTCGCGGTGAACTCCCGCGCGGCGCCCCAGTTCCCCTCGCACTCGACGCGCGCGCCCGCCTCGAGCTTCTCGAACGGGATCGCCGCATCGCGCCGGTCCTCGATCCGGGCCCCTTCGGGCACGCGGACCGCGACCCCGCCGACGGTGATCGTCCGCGCCGCCGCGTCCGCGGCCGAGACGGCCCCCTCGATCTTGCCGCCGGGGGAGGAGTCCCTCTCGATCTTCGTCGCCGCGAGCTCGCCGGCCGCGTTGAACGCGCCGTCGACCTCGATGCCGTCGCCCGCCTTGAGGTCCGCGAGCGGGATCCTCCGATCCTGCTCGTCCTCGATCACCGCCCCCCTGGCCAGGATCTTCACCCCGGACACCTCGATCGTCTCCGCCGCGGAGTCCACCGCCGCGATCCTCCCCCGCAGCTCGTCGCGCCCCGCCGCCGCGAGCACCGCGCACACGGCCACCGCCGCCACCGCAACTTTCATCGTCCCCTCCTCTCTCGATGCGGTAAGGATACATCGTCCGACGGTCCCGGCGCAAGCGCGTCACGCGCCTTGCCGATCGCTTTTCCATCCTCCGGCCTCGACGCGGTCGTGCCTTTCGGCGCGCACTGTGCTATACTGACGATGGTCCCCGAAATGAAGCGTCCCCCGGGGACGGCGCGGCGGGCCGACAAAGGAGGAGGCCGGTGCGCGGAGCAGAAGCCGTTCGTCATCGCGGGGGCCCGATCCCCCGCCTCGCCGCGGCGCTCTCCCGCGGATCCCCGGCGCCGCGCGCCCCGCACGGAATCCCGTTTCGTTTCGCCCCCGCCCTGTTTCTCCTCTCCGCGTCGCTCCTCCTGGCGCCGCGTTCGGCGGGGGCGCTGACGCTCCGGGTCGGGGTGTACCAGAACAGCCCCAAGGTGTTCATCGACGCCGACGGCGCGGCGCAAGGCTTCTTCGTCGACATCGTCGACGAGGTGGCGCGTCGGGAACGATGGGAGATCGACTACGTCCCGGGGACCTGGGTGGAGAATCTCCGGCGGCTGCAGCGGGGCGAGATCGACGCGCTCGTCGACGTGGCGTACTCGGAGGAGCGGGCCGAGCAGTTCCTCTTCGGCGGGGTCTTCGTGCTGGAGTCGTGGCTCGACGTCTACTCCCGGAGGGGGATGCGCGTCGAGTCGCTGGGAGACCTCGCCGGAAAGCGGATCGCGGTGCTCGAGGGGTCGGTCCAGGAAACGTTCCTGCGCGAGGAGCTGCGGCCGAACCTCGGGATCGACTTCACCATGCGCGCCTATCCCGACTATCCGCGCTGCGTCCGATCGGTGAAGTCCGGCGAGACCGACCTGATGATCGCGACCCGGTTCTTCTCGTTCTCCCCCGAGCGCGACGAGGAGCTGGTCCCCTCGAACGTGATCTTCCGCCCGGACAACCTGTACCTCGCCTTCCGGAAAGGGATCGGCCCCGAGCTGATCTCGACCATCGACCGCCAGATCGCCTCGATGAAGAACGATCCGCGCTCGGCCTACTACCGGGCGCTGCACCGCTGGCTGGCCCTGCATCCGGAGCCGGTGATCCCGTTCTACGTCAAGGCGGCCCTCGCGGCCGCCGCGTGCCTGCTGGCGCTGATCGGGCTCTTCAGCGTCGTCCTCCGGCGGGAGGTCGCGCGGAGGACCCGGGCGCTCAAGCGGAGCTACGAAAAGCTGAAGGAGACGCACGCGGCGCTGCGCGACAGCGAGAACAAGTACCGCATCCTCTTCGAGGGGTCGGCCGACGGCATCTTCCTGATGACGGACCGGTTCACGGACTGCAACGAGCAGGCGTGCCGGCTCTGGAAATGCCGGCGCGAGGATATCGTCGGCCACAGCCCGGCGGAGTTCTCCCCGCCCCTCCAGCCGGACGGGCGCCCCTCCCTCTCCGCCGCCAAGGAGAGGATCGACCGCGCGCTCGCGGGCGAACCGCAGTTCTTCGAGTGGCAGCACCAGGCCCGGGACGGGACCCTGATGGACACCGAGGTCTCCTTGAAGGCCCTGACGGTCTCCAGGCAGACGTTCCTCCTGGCCACCGTGCGCGACGTCTCGGCGCGCAAGCGGGCTGAGCAGGAACTCGAGCGGTACCGACCCGCCTGGAGGAGATGGTGGAGGAGCGGACCGCCCAGCTCGCCGAGTCGAACCAACGTCTCGAAATGGTGAACCGGGAGCTCGAGGCGTTCAGCTACTCCGCCTCGCACGACCTGCGCGCCCCGCTGCGGAGCATGGAGGGGTTCGCCCAGGCGCTGCTGGAGGACTACGGCGACCGGATGGAGGAGAAGGCGCGGGACTACCTCGGCCGCATCATCAACGCGAGCCGGACGATGGCCGAGCTGATCGACGACCTCCTCAGTCTCTCCCGCGTGACGAGATCGGAGATGCGCATCGAGAAGACGGATCTGAGCGCGATCGCGGAGACGATCCTGGCGACGCACGCGCGCACCGAACCCGCGCGCGCCGTGGAATACGTCGTCGAGCCCGGCGCCGTCGCCCGCTGCGACCCGCGCCTGCTCCGCATCGCGCTGGAGAACCTCCTGGACAACGCCTGGAAGTTCACCGGGAAGACGCCGAACGCCCGTATCGAGTTCCGGGTGGTCCGTGAGAACGGGGTGACGATGTTCTGCGTTCAGGACAACGGCGCGGGGTTCGAGATGGAGTACGCGGGCAAGCTCTTCGCCCCGTTCCAGCGGCTCCACGCCGCCGGCGACTTCCCGGGGACGGGCATCGGCCTCGCGATCGTGCAGAGGATCGTCCACCGCCACGGCGGGACCGTGCGGGCGGAGGGAAAACCGGGCGGCGGCGCGACGATATGCTTCACCCTGTGAGAACCGTCGGAAGGAGGGAACGATGGAAAACCGGATCATCTTGCTGATCGAAGACAATCCCGACGACGCGGAGCTGATCCTCAGGGCGTTCAAGAAGCACACGATCATGAACCCGGTAGTCCTGGCGCGCGACGGCGGGGAGGCGCTCGAGTACCTCATCGGCCCGGATGCGTACGATCCGTCCCGGATCGGCTTCGTGCTGCTCGACCTCAAGCTCCCCAAGGTGGACGGCCTCGAGGTGCTGCGCCGCATCAGGGAGAACGAGAAGACGAAGTTCCTCCCCGTCGTCATCCTCACCTCCTCGAAGGAGGACCGGGACCTGATCGAGGGATACCGGCTCGGGACGAACAGCTACGTGCAGAAACCGATAGACTTCAACCAGTTCTCGGAGGCGGTGCGGCAGGTCGGGCTCTACTGGCTCATCGTCAACGTGCCGCCGCCCTCGTGACGAAAGGACGTTATGCCCACGCCCCTGAAGGTGCTGATGGTCGAGGATTCGCCGAACGACGAGCTGCTGATGGTGCGCGAGCTTGAGCGCGGCGGCTACGCCCCCGCCCACGAGCGGGTCGAGACCGAGGAGGCGATGCGCGGGGCGCTCGACCGGGGGGGGTGGGACGTGATCCTCGCCGACTACTCCCTGCCGCGCTTCAGCGCGCCGAAGGCCCTCGCCCTCGTCCGCGAACGGGGGCTCGACATCCCGTTCATCATCGTCTCCGGCAGCATCGGGGAGGATATCGCCGTCGATGCGATGAAGGCCGGCGCCCACGACTACTTCAGCAAGAACAACCTCGTCCGACTCGTCCCGGCGGTCGAGCGCGAGATCCGGCAGGCGGCGGTGCGGCGGGAGCGGCGGCGCGTCGCGGCCGAGCGCGACCGGGTCTTCAACCTCTCGATCGACATGCTCTGCATCCTGGGCTTCGACGGCTACTTCAGGCAGGTGAACCCCGCCTTCACCCGCACACTCGGCTGGTCGAAGGAAGAGCTGCTCCAGTCGAGCGTGCTCGACCTGGTCCATCCGGACGACCGGGAGGCGACCGTGGGGGCGGAAAAGCGCCTGCGCGCGGGCAAGGACCTGTTCCTCTTCGAGAACCGCTGCCGTTGCCGGGACGGGACGTACCGGTGGGCCTCCTGGAACGCCGTGCCGTTCCCGAAAGACGGGCTCATCGTCGCAATCGCAAGGGATATCACCCGGAAGAGGGCCGACGAGGAGAAGATGCGCCTCCTGGCGCGCTTCCCCGACGAGAGCCCGAGCCCGGTGCTCAGGGTATCGATCGAGGGCGAACTCCTCTACGCCAACGGCGCCGCGCGGCCCCTGCTCGAGGCATGGGGGATCACGGCGGGAAAGACCATCCCCGACGACTGGCGCGCCTTCGCCCGGGAGACGTTCCACGGGAAGGAGGGCAGGACCCGGGAGTCGGAGGTCGGGGGCCGCACCTACTC
Source organism: Chlamydiota bacterium (assembly GCA_012729785.1). Taxonomy (NCBI): domain Bacteria; kingdom Pseudomonadati; phylum Chlamydiota; species Chlamydiota bacterium. The sequence goes on from JAAYCL010000011.1 coordinate 62,558, forward strand.
GGCCACCTTCACGCCGATCCCCGACGCGGAGTACGTCAACATCTACGCCGCCGACGTGACGGAACTCCGTCAGGTCGAGCGGCAGCTCCTCCAGCTGCAGAAGCTGGAGGCGGTGGGGACGCTCGCCGGAGGCCTCGCGCACGACTTCAACAACATCCTCTCGGGGATCATCGGCTACATCACCCTCATACGGAGCCGCGTGGCGAGGGACGGCGAGGCCCGGGCCGACCTGGACACGATGGAGAAACTTGCGTGGCGCGGCTCGGACCTCACGAACTCGCTGCTGGCCTTCGCACGCAAGAGCGAGTACCACGCCGGGGTCTTCAACGTCAACACGGTGATCGAGGAGGTGCTCAAGGTGGTGGGGCGGACAGCGGGAAGGCGCGTGAAGATCGAGACCGCGCTCGATCCGACACTCCCGCACGTCCTCGGCGACAAGGGGCAGTGCCACCAGGTGATAATGAACCTCTGCCTCAACGCCTGCGACGCGATGCCCGAGGGGGGGACGCTCTCCCTGCGCACCTCGGCCGCCGTGCCCGACGAGGAGTTTGTGCGCGCCCACCCGCGGATGCGGAAGGGGAACCACGTCCGGATCTCCGTGGCCGACACCGGGATGGGGATGGGGAAGGAGACACTCGACCGGATATTCGAGCCGTTTTTCACCACCAAGCCCGTCGGCAAGGGGCGGGGCCTCGGCCTCGCGATGGTGAACGGCATCGTGGACCGGCACGGGGGCGGCATCGCGGTGGAGAGCGCGTCGGGCAAGGGGACCACCTTCCGCGTCTTTCTCCCGGCCACGGAGAAGGCTGAGAAGAAGGAGGCGGCCCGGCCCGCGGGCGTCCTCCGCGGCAATGAAACCCTGCTGGTGGTGGACGACGAGGCGATGTTCCGGAGGATAACCGGGCGCATCCTGGGGGGCCTGGGCTACACGGTGCTCGAGGCCACGAGCGGGGAGCAGGCGCTTGCGCTGCTCCGCGCGGGTGAGAAGCAGGCGGACCTCGTCCTCCTCGACATGGTGATGCCGAACACGGGCGGGGCGGGAGACGTTTGCGCGGATCAAGCGGGAGTTCCCGAACCTCCCCGTCATCATCTGCACCGGCTTCTCGATCGACTACCAGTGCCAGAAGGCGCTCGACGAGGGGGCGCGGGACTTCATCCAGAAGCCGTTCGATCCCAACGCGCTCGCCCTGAAGATCCGCTCCGTCCTCGACGCACACTGAGGCGGCGCGGAGGTCAGTCCCCGGCGGCCGGGAGCGTCTCCGCGGAGGCGTGGGGGCAACGAGCCGCGAGGGCAGGGTTCTTCCGCACTGCGGCCGCGAACGCGATGCAGGTGCGGTGCCCGCACGCCCCGCAGTCCGTCCGCGGCAGGCGCCGGTAGATCCCGAGGACGCCGGGCGGCGGCTTTGTCCCCTCGGATCCGAGTCACGGCGCGCCCCGCCGCTCCCGGATCCCGTTCACGATGCCGACGACGGCCCACGCGAGCGCGTCCGCCTCCTCCCTGTCGGCCACCGGCGCGATGGCTATGCGCCACGGCCTGAATACGTACCTCTTCCCGCCGCTGCTCCGGAGTAGCACCCCGACCTCGAGCTGGTAGTCGGCCCGTATACCTACCCGGCCGATGCGTCAACACAAGAAGCGCACAGGTGGAGTGGAAACATACAGGGGAAGACGCACGATGCCGGATGGATAGAACCCCCGTCGGCCACGTCCGCACTCAGCCGCGGACGCGGTTCTTGCCCGCGCGCTTGGCGGCGTACAGCGCCCTGTCCGCCCGGCCGAGCAGGGCCTCCGGCGCTTCCCCGTCGTGCGGATACGTCGCCACGCCGATGCTGACCGTGAGCGGGCCCGCGGGCCTTCTCCGATCGTGCAGACAGCGGAGTTTTTCCACTGCGTCGCACAGCCGCACGGCGATATGCCGCGCCGCGATCTTCCTGGTGTGCGGCAGGATGAGCCCGAACTCCTCGCCGCCATATCGCGCCACCGTGTCTTGCGCGCGGATCGACCCGCCCAGGAGCCGCCCAACCGCACGGAGCGCCCTGTCGCCCTCGAGATGCCCGTGCCGGTCGTTGTACTCCTTGAAGTCGTCCAGATCGATCAGCATCACCGTGAGCGGGTAGCCGTAGCGGATTGCCGCCCGCACCCCCAGGTCCAACTGCTGCTGGAAATACCGGTGATTGTGCAGGCCGGTGAGCGTGTCGTGGAAGGCCATCCTCCGATACCGCTCCATCAACCGCGAGCCGGCGTAGTACATCCTCCGCTCCATCGCCCGTGCAATCACGATCTCCGCCCACCTCCTCCGCACCGGCGTGAGAATCGTGTCGTACGCCCCGCTCTTCAGGCACTGGACGATCGCCCTTCCCTCCCGCGCCGGGGCGGCGATGAGGATGCACGAGTCCAGATCCATCCCCCTGATCATCCCTATCAATTCCGGCACCGATTTTCAGCGCACCCCGTCGCACAGAATTATCAGGTCCTGGTACTGCCTCCGCAACTCCTCCCCCGCCTCATCCCGCGTGGCGGCCCCCCTCGCCGACAGCCCCAGTTCCCCGCACAGGCCCACGAGCATCCTGCGGAGCGCTGCCTCGCCGCCGATGATCAGCGCCTTCCCGCCGTTGTCATTCATCGCTGCGCCTGGTATCCATTCTCGGCCATGCGATGCGGTAGCGCCGCACCGCACGGGCTCAACGCACTATTCGGGAAATGGTGAAGGTCGGAGGGATGCATGCTGCCGCGATGAGGCCGAATCATTGCATCCGGAAAGCGCCGGCGCGATTCGTGATCGCCCGCTTCGCCGTGTCGAGATCGTCCCACTCGTTCATCGCATCCGCAGTAACCGCCTCCGGCCCGCCCCCCTCCATGCCGCGCCGGTTCACCCCCAACAACAGATGCAGGTGGAGAATGGTGCGCCGCAACGCATCGATCATCTCCCGCTGCGCCGAGAGTTCCCGCGTGAGCGTCCGCAGCAATCCATCCGTCTTTATCGCGGAATCACGCGTCCCGTCCCTGCGTTCCGCCCTCCTCGATCCTCTCGCCGCGCTCGCGTTCCTGATCATGTCAACCTTGATCCCGACGCATCCCCGCTCACCGTCCCCGGGCGAATATAGGTCGACATGCCTTCCGCCAGCGGAAGTATCAGCACGAATCTCGCTCCCGCGCCGACCCCGCGCTCCGCATGGAGACTCCCCCCGTGCTCCTCCGCTATCCTCCGCGCCATGCTCAAGCCAAGTCCCGTCCCCTCCCCATTTCTGGTGGTGTAAAATGGATCGAATATCCTCCCCGCATCCTCATCCCGTATCCCCGGCCCGCTGTCGCTGAATGTGATCACCGCTCGATCGCGTTCCCTCCACCCCGTGATTTCGATCGTCCGGCGCTCCACCCTGGTCAGTTCGTGGCATGCGTTCCGGATGATACTGAACACCACCTGCCGCACCTGGACCTCGCTGACCAACGCCTCCATCCGCTCGTCCGAAAACCCGAGCCGCACCTTGATATCCGCTCCGTCGAGCATATCCCGGGCACTCTCCACGGCCTTTACCACGATCCCCCGGAGATCCTTTTTGATTCTGTACGTTCCCCCCTTGGCAAACGCCAGGACCTCGCGCGCCAGGCGGCAACACTGTTCGCACGAATGTCTGAGCGCCCGCGGATACTCGCCGTTCGACAAGCCCTCTCCCTGTGCGCACAGCATCTCCGCATACCCCATCACAACGGTGAGCCGGTTGTTCAGCTCGTGCATGATCGCTGTCGTCGCTTCACCGATCGTCGCCAGCCGTTCGACCTTCCACAACTGCTCCGTTTCCACAGGGTACATTACCGCCCTTCCCGTCCGGACAAAGGTGACGGGGCGCCGATCACCTCCTGGCGCCCCGTCCGGATATAACATCGCATGTAGTACCGTACCTACCACTGCTCCAGGCGGTCACTATAACCGCGAGGACCCCATGGAGGCCTCCTTTGCCGCCCTGCTTCTCACCATCCGTAATCCTGCGCCCCCACAGCCCCCCAGTGCCCGCCCTGCGTCGCCGCCCAATCCCGATAGAACGACGCCGGTCCGGCGAACGATTCGGGCTGGAAGTTGATCATCACATCCCCGCCAGGCGCCGCGCACGCCACGCTCGTCAGCGCCGCGTCCCAGTACGTCGTCCCGTCCCTCCCGATGTACAGCGTCACGGCCTCCGCACTGCTGATTTCCGGCAGGTACACGTTCATCTCTTCTCCCGCCTCATTCACGATCACCAGGCAGTCCCCAGCATCAACCGTGATCGTCGTATCGACCGGTTCCACAAACAGTGCCGTTGCCTCTGACGGATAAACCGCCCCCTCCATAAACTCATTGCCGCTATCATTCACCGACCCCATGATCTCTTCGGATGGATTGACCGCGGTCCCCATGTAATACACAAAGCCATTCTCTTCCACGGATCTTGGCACCGCGACTCTCATCCCCGATACGCTTCCCGTCTCCAGCGCCTGATTCGCCGGGGGCACCGTCGCCGTCGGCGTCGGCGTGGGGGCCGGAGGGCCCTGCGCCAGCTCGCACAGACCCGCATCCCAGTACGTCGACCCGTCCGCCCCCACGTACAGCCACTGTTCATCCCCACTAAAAGAGGGGAAGTAGACTTTCTTCGTCTGCCCCCCGTCGTACGTCACCGTCACGTAATCACCCGCTTCGATTGCGATTTCTTCCTCCTCAGTTTGCACCCCGACCACCATCGCCCGCGGCGAGTAGCTGCCCTCGTCGGTGAACGCGTTGCTGCGGTCGTACACGATCCCCATGGGAGACCACGGGCCGCCTTCCACCGACCCGAAAGAATAGAACCACCCGTTCCCCGCCTCCGCCCTCACCGTCCCGATCTCCAGCCCCTCCACGTCCCCGGCCCTGAACGCCTCCGCGCACGGTGTCTCCGTCGCCGTCGGTGTGATCGTCGGCGTCTCCGTCGGCTCAGGCGTCTCCGTCGGTGTCTCCGTCGGCGTTTCTGTCGGCGTTTCCGTCGGCTCCGGCGTTTCCGTCGGCGTCTCCGTCGGCTCCGGTGTCTCCGTCGGCTCCGGTGTCTCCGTCGGCGTCTCCGTCGGCGTCGGCGTCTCCGTGGGCGTCGGGGTGATCGTCGGCGTCTCCGTCGGTGTCTCTGTCGGCGTCGGCGTCTCCGTGGGCGTCGGGGTAATCGTCGGCGTTTCCGTCGGCGTCTCCGTCGGCTCCGGCGTCTCCGTCGGCGTTTCTGTCGGTGTCTCCGTCGGTTCCGGTGTCTCCGTCGGCGTCTCCGTCGGCTCCGGTGTCTCCGTCGGCGTTTCTGTCGGTGTCTCCGTCGGCGTCGGCGCGGGCGTCCACTCCGTCTTCACCAGGTAGCTCACCGGTTCCGCCGACCCGAAATGGATCCACCCTACGTTCTCTCCCCACGCGTAGCCGGAGAAATTGCCCCCTGAATCTATCG
>JAAYCL010000012.1 GCA_012729785.1 Chlamydiota bacterium
CCTTTTTCTTTGCCCCCTGTCTCGCCCTCCTCATGCCTCCTTCCACAGGGACCGTTACGCCAAATTTGCATCAAACAGTATACGCCGCCGCCCGCCTGCCTTGACACCCGCGGGGGGCCTGTACTAGTATGGTGCGCGTCGCCGGCATCACCACCCCGGATGAAGGGAGCGCGGGAATGAAGAGAACAGTGCTGGTCGCCGTCGCGGCGCTCGCCGCCGCCTCGGCAGGGTGCGCGGGCCACTCCCGCGTGAACTACAGCCGTTTCGACCGCGGCAGACGGATCAGCCGGGTCGCGGTGGTGGCGAACAATCAGACCGTCGCCGACCGGTACAAGATGTGGGCATGGACCAAGCGGAAGCCGCGCATCGTGCCCGAGGACACCTTCGACGCGCAGATCGCCGCCTCCCTCGCCGCCAGGACGAACGTTCCGATCGTGCCGCAGGCGGCGGTAAACGAGGCGCTCGAGCGGTTGAACCTGAAAGGGAAGGTCGCCCTCACCCGCAAGGAGCTCCTGGAACTCGGCGCCCTGACGGGGGCCGACGCGATACTCCAGGCCGAGGTTTCGTTCTATCTCCAGAACTACCTCTTCTGGAAAACGCTCGGCGTGGTCGAGATCACCATGACGATCAAGGGGCTGCCCGACGCGAACCTGCTCTGGGAGGCCAGGGGGCGGAACATCGCCCTGTTCATGACGACCGACACCGCGCTCGACAAGGTCCGTGACACGATGCTCGCGCAGGCGGCGCACAAGCTCGCCGCCGACACGGCGCCGCGTTGAGGACGCCCGGGGCAAAGACTCGCTCCGTCGAATGAAGGCGCGCCCGACAGGCCTGGTCTATGGCGACCGATGCCTCGCCCACGACCCGGGGCCCGGCATTCCAGAAACCGCGGCGCGGCTTCGCGCCGTCGTTCGCGCCCTCGGACAGGCGGGCCTGATGGAACGACTCCTCCGCATCGAGCCCTCCCCCGCCCCGCCCGGGTGCGTTAGGCGGATCCACGACGACCTCCACGTCGCCCGGGTGCGCGAGGCGAGCCGGCGCGCCCCGGTGGTGCTCGACGGGGACACCGTGGCGGGGCGGCTCGTCTCGGTTCTGGAGGGCGGCTACGACATCGACGCCGTCGGCGAATCGGCGGCGGAGCACGTGCGGGCGCTCATCTCGTGAGCGCAGCGCAAGGAGGGGTCCCATGCACATCACGCCTATCGTCAGGGTCGCCGCGCTCGTGTGCGGCGCGCTCGCCTGCGCCGCGTCCCTCGGCTGCGAGCGGAGGATCATCCGGAAGGAGGAGCGCCCGTTCATGGACTACGCCGAGCAGAACTGGCGAAAACTCACCCCCACGCAGAAGGCGGACTATTACGAGATGGTGGAGAAGCAGAGGGACCGGGCGCGCAGGGAACGCGAACGGGAGTCTCGGCGAGGCGGGGCGCAGTGACGCGCGGGGCTTCCCCCGGAGCGCGTGACCGGCTATACTTGCCTGGTCGGCGGGGCGTGGCGCAGCCGGTAGCGCGTCTGGTTTGGGACCAGAAGGTCCCGGGTTCGAATCCCGGCGCCCCGACCACCTTCTCGGTGGACCGCTGCTCGTCCATGGCTTCTCGAAACGATGCGACAATTGGAGGGATGGAATCGATGAAAAGATCGCTCTGCGTGACCGCCCTGTGCACGATCGTCGTGTGTGCCTCGTGCGCCCGGCCGCGCCCCGTCGCGGCCCCCCCCGCCCCTCCGCCGGCGGAGGCGTTTGTGCCGGCCGCCGGACTAGTGGGAAGTTGGCAGGAGATACAGAACCAGGGCCTGCCCGTCACGGGGAAGAGTTGGACCTTCGAGGGGAACACGGTCCGTATCCGGGACGGGGAGCACGCCTACACCGGCACCTTCGTTGCGGACCCGTCCCGCACCCCCCAGGAGATCGACTTCGTCTTCGACGGGTACCCGAAAAACGAGGGGATACTCCTGGTCACCGCCGATCTCCTCACGCTGAAGGTCCGCGACACCGCCGTCGAGCGGGCGAAGACGTTCGACGCCGAGCCGGGGTACACGTTGATCCTCTGCGAGCGGGTGAAGGAGTAGGTTCCCCGTTGAGCGCCCGCGGGGGCGGCGGGCGGGGCGTCCCCCGCCGCGCACACGAAACTGCGACGGCGCAATGACCACCATCTACCTTGACATCGAGACGACGAGTTTGGAGCCGGACGAGGGCGAGCTGAGCGTGCTCGGTCTCTACGTCGACGAGGAGGGGCTCTTCGTCCAGCTCTTCGGCGAGGAGCTGAACCCGGACAACCTGCTCCGGCACTTCGCCCGGCGGCCCACCCTCTACACCTTCAACGGCGGGCGTTTCGACCTTCCCTACATACGAGCCAAGCTCGGCGTGGATCTCGTGCCTCTCTCTAGGCACGTGGATCTGATGCATGCCTGCCACGCCCGGAACCTGTACGGGGGGATGAAGAAGGTGGAACGGCTCCTCGGCATCCCCCGGAAGCTCACGGAGGTGAACGGGCTGGTCGCCATCGAGCTCTGGCGCCGCTACCGGGACGGCGGGTGCCGGAGGTCCCTCGACACGCTGCTCGAATACAACCGGGAGGATGTGATGAACCTCCGGGCGCTCAGGAGCGCGCTCGGGGCGTGACGTCGCCGCGGATCGCGGCACGCATCTCCCCCGTGACCCTCCGCGCCGCCTCGCCGACTCCCATCCCCTTGACGAGCGCGCCCGCGGCGGTCCGGTGCCCTCCCCCGCCGAGGCGTTTCGCCGCGGCGCCCACGTCCACCCCGGCCTTCGAGCGCAGCCAGATCTCCACCCCCGCCCTGCCCTCGTGCAGCATCCCGACCGCCTGCACCCGCCGCATGCTTAAAAGCAGGTGCATCGTCTCGGAGGCCAGGTCCCGCTGGGCGTAGGTGAGGATCCGGCTCGCGGGGATCGAGAACCAGGCGATGGCGCCGCCGTCCTCGTACGCCGTCCGCCGGAGAAGCGCCGCCATGTCGTCGAGCCAGGTATCGGGCCGCAGATAGTAGAGCTTCTCCTGAAGCGCCTCGACGTCGAGCCCGCCCTTGAGAAGTTCGCCGACGACCCGCAGGGTGTTGCCCGACGGGTCGATGTACTTGAACCCGAGCGTGTCGGTGGAGATGCCCACGTAGAGGCCCTCGGCGACGGCCCCCTCGACCGGCACACCGAGCGCCCGCACCACCTCGAAGACCAGCTCCGCGGCCCCCCCCGCCTCGAAACGCACGTAGTTTATGTCGCCGAAAAAGGAGTTGTCCCGGTGGTGGTCGATGTTGATCTTGAACGCCCCGCACGCCTTAACCGCCTCCGCCATGTCGCCGAGACGGAAGTAGTCGCACGAGTCCAGCACGACGACCGCCTCCGCGTCCCGCACCGCCTCCTCGTCCTTCCCGGGGCGCGACGGCGTCAACGCCCCGTTTCGGTTGAGGAACTCGAGCGCCGGGGGCACCCCGTCGTAGCGGAACGAAACCACCGTCTTCCCGAGCTTCCGGAGGGCGAGCGTGAGGGCGATCTGCGAGCCGATGGCGTCCCCGTCCGGCTCCTCGTGCGAGAAGACGGCGAAACGCTCGCGCCGCCCGATCTCGTCGCGTATCCGGCCGAGAAGAGACTCCCGCAACGGGCCCTGCGCCTGCTGCATGGCTCTCATGAGTCCGATAGGTGCTGACTGGTCCACAGGGCCTGGAGCCTCATCTCTTGGCGCCCTCAGTCCTTCGGGTACCCGACCGGCTGAGAGAGGATCACCTTCTGGTCGGGGCGGAGGCGCATCGTCTTCTCGAGTGCCGGCTTGTCCACGTAGCCGAGCACCACGGTGGCGAGCCCCTCGGAGGCGCAGAACAGGTAGACGTTCTGGCTGATGAATCCGGTGTCCACGGTTGAGTAGAAATCGCGCGTCGAGGCCGGCGCCCCGTCCATCCTGGCATGATCGGCGACGTAGACGAGACAGACCGGCGCCGTCTTCACGAACGGCTGCTGCCCCGTCGCGGCGCGGATGTCGCCCGCGAATACCGGCTCGAGACGGTGGGCCTTCGCGTCGTAGCGGTAGAGCCCCTCGGCGGTCGCGGCGTAGAGATCGATCTCCTGCCAGTTCTTCGCCGTGGGGGCGGTCAGTTTGCCCGACTCCGGCCGGTTGACGCCGCGTGCGGCCCAGAGGAGGTTCGAGAGCGTCTGGGGGGCCAGCTTCTTCTCCTTGAACGAGCGCCCGGATCTCCTGAGCGCGAGCGCCTGCATCAGCGGCTTCCCGCCGTCCTTCTGCGGGGCGGGGAGCGCCGGCGCCGCGGGCATCTCCTGCGCTGCCGTCGCGGCCGCCCAGAGCACGCAGATCGCAGTTCCGAAGATTCTCATCATCGCCGCCTCCCTTCCATCGTCCTTTGGCCGGGCCGCCGCACCCGGCCGCGCCGTGAACCCATAGTGTATCCCCCCCCCGGATCGATGTCCAGCGGGGTATCGGGGGAGGACCACGATATCCATTTGGAGGGCAGCATGATAGGACCAATAAGGGCCCGAAAAAGGGCCTTAGACGCGTTTTTGGGACCTGTTTTCAGGCGCGAAGGATTTTTCGGCACGCGGGAAACGGCGGCGAAGGGCGGCAGCCGTGTTCATAGGGCGGCACTCGTGTATCCCCCGCTTTTTCGAACTGTCCCGCGCGCTGCATCGTCTCTCGGGAAACCGGGGAAACCCCGGACGGGATTTTCCCTTGCGCGCGCGGCAGGACGTGGTATAAAGAGCCGTCGCCAGGTGGGGGGTTCCCTGCTCTGCATATTGACCTGAAAGGACACCGGCTTCGATGAAGACGCGCCTTCTCTTCGCGCCGCTCGCTGTCGCCCTCTCCGGCGGCCTCCTGCACGCCCAGCCGGCGCCGACGCTTCGCTTCGTGGCGACGTCGTACCCGGTCTACCTGACCGTCCTGAACGTCGCATGGGAGATCCCGGGCGTCGAGGTGTCCTGCCTGCCCCCCGGCGCCCTCGCGCAGCGCCACGGTGCCCCGCCCGCGGCGGCTTCAATCCTCGCCCGCGCGGATGCGCTCGTCGCGCACGGCGCGGGGCTGGAGCTGTTCCTCGACGAGACGGCGATCCGCTTCCCGAACCTCGCGATCATCGAGCTGGCGGAAAAGGTCGCGCGGCCGGGCAAGGAGGAGGAGCGCCTGCCCTGGATCTGGATGAGCGTCTCCGACACGATCAAGGAGGTGCGGCGGCTGCGCGCCGTGCTGAAAAAGTTCGACCGGCCGCGACGGGAGGGGTACGCGCTCAACGCCGAGCGCTATGTGGCCCGCCTCGAAGCGCTGCGCGACAGGATGAAGGGCGCCTTCGATCCGTTCAGAAAGCTGCGGGTCGTCGCGCTCGACGGGGCATCGGCGCGCTTCGCGCGCGAAGCGCGGCTCGAGGTGGTGACCGCGGCATCGCCGGACGAGGCGATCGCCGTCGTGAAGCAGACGAACGCCCGCCTGGTGCTCGTGGATCTCCGCCTCCGGGAGGAGGAGGCGCGCCGGATCGCCCGCGAGACGCGCCGTCCGGTATGCGTCATCGATCCGCTCTCGGGCGGGCCCGACCACCCCGACGCGTACCTCCAGATCATGGAGGAGAATCTGAAGTCGCTCCGCAGCGCCCTCCAGCAGGCCACGCGCCGCTCCCGCAACCGCCGCGGCCGCGGGTCCTGATCCCTCCCTTGGGGTCAGGCCCTTATTTATTAGTGTAGCGGCGGCGGGTCTAATCTAATAAATAAGGACCTGACCCCATCGGTGGTTACACGCGGCGGATGAGCGCGGCGACGCCCCACGCGGCCGCAAACGTGACAAGCGTGCCGACGACCCCGGCGATGCGCGTCGCGCGCCCCTCGTCGGCCACCCCCGGCCAGGCGTAGTCCGGCACGGGCGCCTTCAGCGCCGGCTCCCCCTCCCCCTTGGCGAGGAACCCTTGCCGCTCCGCGACCTTCTCGAGCCCGTCGGGCGACGACGACGCGAACGGCGAAAGGACGAGCGCGAGCAGCAGCGCCGCCGACAGACCGATGAGGATCTCCCGCGCCTTCACGCGCACCCCGCTTTCCCCGGCACAAGGTCCGGCCTGACCTTCAGGACGCTGGCCACCACGAGGCACGTGATCGCCGCCTCGCCGACCCCGATGAGCGCGTGCACCGCGACCATCGCGGGAAGCGCCGTGCGCAGCGGCACGGTGCCCGAGAGGGCGAGCTCCACCGCGCACGCCGCGCTCGCCAACACCACCGAGCACCATGCGGCGGCCGCTGCCGCGACGAGCGTCTTTCCCGACGTCGCCGTCCGCACCGCGGCATAGATCCAATACCCGCACGCGGACCCGACGAACGACATGTTCACGATGTTCGCGCCGAGGGCGGTGAGCCCGCCGTCCTGGAAGAGGAGGCACTGGACGACAAGCACGACCGCGATCACCAGCGCGCCCGCCCACGGCCCCAGCAGCACCGCGGCGAGCACCCCTCCCAGCAGGTGGCCCGAGGTCCCTCCCGCCACGGGAAAGTTCAGCATCTGCGCGGCGAAGATGAACGCGGCCATCACGCCCATGAGCGGGACCGCCCGATCGGAAAGGGAACGCTGCACCGACCTCACGCACCCCGCCAGGCCCGCCGCGGCCGCCGCCCAGAGCGGCGCCCAGACCGGCGCGGCCAGGAAACCATCGGGTATGTGCATCCGCACCTCCTTGCGAGCGCCCCACCGAACCTATCCGTGGTCCGGTTGAAGCCGTGTCAGAACTCCATCGTGAGCTTGAGACCCGCCCAGGGGAGGATATTCTCGTAGACGCGCCGCCCGTCCTCATCCTGGGTCCTGCAGAGACTCTTGGTGAAGTGCAGCATGCCGGTCGCCACGAAGTGCCGCATCAGCGGAACGCCGAGATCGAACCCCCAGTCGAGGTGCGTGAGGTGGTTCGCCTCGATGCCCTTGTGCAGGTCGAGCCCCATCGCCATCGACGGCGTGAGGACGGCGACGGTTTCCCCCCTCCACGGAAGGCGGAAGTCCTGCGAAACACCCCACTCGCAGTAGCTCCCCTTGAGCTCCCGGTAGTCGTAGTTCCACGCGAAGGAGGGGTTCAACGGCATATCCACCGTGAACTCGGCGCCGATCTCCCCGGAATCAGGGTCCTCGTCGTAGTAGAGATAGTTCCAGAACGGGGCCACGGTGAACCGCTTCCATGTGAGGGGCGCGTAGACCGTAAAATCCCGCTCGAGCGTCTTGCTTCCCTCGTGCCTGCCGGTCGTGTCCGCCTGGAAATAGGAGAACCCGGCCCCGAGCGTGAATTCGCCGACCTCCTTCGAGTACTCGGCGAAGTACGTCTGGAGGATCTGGAGTCCGTGCTTGGCGCCGTTGGCCCCCTCGTCGAGCCAGTCGCTCACGAACTGCGACTCGGCGCCGAACTTGAGCGGCGATATCTCGTCCAGCGCGTCGAGGGCGCGGTCCGCGTGCCGGAGCGGCGGGATGCTGTTCAGCCAGAAGAGCTGCTCCTCCGGTTCCTCGGCCTCCGCGGCCGTCTTCTCGATCTCGAGCGCCCGCGGCTCCGTGTCACCGATCGACTGCGCCGCGACAACCGCCGCCATCGCCATCACGGCCCCCGCTGCGACCGCGCCGATACGATACAGTCTCATGCGTCCCTCCACGTCGCCATCAGAGATGGGTAGCACAATTTTGTGAATTGTAACACCGCGCGCTTCTGCGTCAACAACTATTTTCGCCCGGCGGGATCCTCCCCCGTCCCCGCGCGCCCGAGCTTCCGCCAGAGCGTCGAGGCGCTGATCCCCAGCGCGCGCGCCGCCCGGGTTCTGTTCCCCCCGAGCGACTTCAGCACCGCGCGGATGTGGTCCCGCTCCGCCGCGGCGAGCGTGCGCCCGAGCGGATTCCCCTCCCCCGCGGCCCCCCCGTGGACCACGCGCGGCGGGAGATGCGCGGGAAGGATCAGTCCGTCTCGGGAGAGCACCGCCGCGCGCTCGATCGCGTTCTCGAGTTCCCGCACGTTGCCGGGCCACGGGTAATCGAGCAGGAAGTCGAGCGTCGCCGCATCCAGGCGAAGACCAGGAATCTCGAGCCGTTTTGCGAACCGCCCGACAAAGTGCCGCGCCAGCGGGAGGATATCCTCCCGGCGCGCCCTGAGGGGGGGGATCTCGATCTCGATGACGCGGAGACGGTAGTAGAGGTCCTCCCTGAATCTCCCCTCGCGGAGCGCCGCGGCCAGGTCCCGGTTGGTGGCGGAGATGATGCGCACGTCGATCGTCCTCGGAACGCTCTCTCCGACACGCATGATTTCCCGCTCCTGGAGCACCCGGAGCAGCTTGAGCTGCATCGCCGGAGAGATATCGCCGATCTCGTCCAGGAAGACCGTGCCGCCCCCCGCCTGTTCGAAGAGGCCCGCGCGGTTCCCGACGGCCCCTGTGAACGCCCCCGCCGCGTGCCCGAACAGCTCGCTCTCCAGCAGCGTCTCCGGGAGCGCCCCGCAGTTCACCGCCGTGAAAGGCCCCTTGCGCCGGGGGGAGAGCCGGTGGAGGTACCGCGCGAGCACCTCCTTCCCGGTGCCGGTCTCCCCCGTGATCAGGATCGAAGCGTCGAAGGGGCCGACCCGCTGGGCGAGGTCCAGCACCCGCCGGAACGCCTCGCTCCGCACCTCCACAAACAGCGGCGCTGCGGCGCCCTCCATCGCCCCGATCCTTGACCGCAGGCGATCGAGTTCGCCGGATTTTCTTTTCAGTTCCTCCGTAAGCGCCGTCACCTTGCCCCGGATATCCTCTGCGCTGAAGAATGGGAGCACCGCCGCGAGGGCGTCGCCCCAGGACGCCTTGTCGCGGCCGATCGCGCTGCACACACGATCCCCCTTCGCGCGGCATCTCTCCTCGATGAAGTAGATATCCGTTCCCAGGCAAAACGACGCATAGCCGCTCGCATAGCCCGTCAGCATCCAGCAGACCGGGTGGTCGGCCTTTCCTATCCCGATCATGTGCTCCTCCGCCTCCGCCGAATTGTGCCAGACGATCTCCATGGCGAAGCGGCCGTCGCTCGCGTCCGTCCGGAGCGATTTGACGACCGCCCGCGCAACGCCCTGAATGGTCTGGAGACGGGCGCCCCCCTTGAGCCACTCCGCGACTGTGTCCCACCTGAAGATCCGTTTCATCGCCGCGGCGTCCGCCTGCCCCCAGAAATAGCCGAAACGGGTGAGTATCCTCCGCGCGTCGTCCGGTCCGGTCATATCCACCAGGTCCTTCCGGAATTGCGCGAAGGCATGGATGTCATGCATCACGAGCCTGCGGCCCTTGAGACTCAGCATCCCGTCCGTGAAGTTCACTAGCTCCGCAAGCTTGAGATCTGATGATTTCATCGGTACTCCTTCATTTTGGAATAGATCTAGTGCATTATGCCATATCATTTCATTTAGCGCATCATCGCGGTCGTGTGGATCCGGCTGTGCCGGAAGATGTTGCATCTGCATTCTCCCGCGGCACGCGAAATGCAGTCGGATACAGGCGTCGACAACCGGAGGGCGTGCCGTGTACAGCATACTGAGAGGCAAGAACGAAGGGATCGAGGATGCGGTGCTGCATTTCGCGCGCGAGCTCGTACGGACGCCGAGCCCGAGCCTGGCCGAGGCGCATGTGGCGAAGCTCGTCGAAAAGGAGATGCGGGAGATCGGCTACGACCGGGTCATTCGCGACGACTACGGGAACGTCGTGGGCATCATCCACGGCGGGGAAGGCCAGCCGACCCTCCTCCTCAACAGCCATATGGACACCGTCTCGCGGACGGCGGACGCCTCCGCCGGGAACGGCGTGGGGTCTGACGGGCGGCTCTACGGCGTCGGCGCGTCCGATTGCAAGGGCGGTCTCGCCGCACAGGTATTCTGCGGGCTGTTGTTGAAGAGAAGCCTCCTCCCCCTCAGGGGGAACCTTGTCGTGGCCGCGACGGTTGCGGAGGAGAACGGCCTGAGCGTCGGGGTTCGCGCGCTGCTCGATGAAACGCTCCCCTCCCTCGGCATATCGCCCGACTACGCCGTCCTTGGGGAGCCGACCAACCTCGGGCTCTACTACGGCCACGACGGACGCCTGGAGATGGAGATTCATGTGCGGGGGATCGATCCGTTTCTCGTGGACGATGCCGCCCGCGCCATCATCCGGGATTTTGAATCGGCCCATGCCGCGCGCGAAGCCGAGGCGCCGGCGCTCTTTGATGTCGAGGGTCCCCGTTTCGAGACCGTCGGGGGGATCCGCACGGCGACGATCTCGATGGCCCGCCGGCTCGGTCCCTTGGAGAATGCGCGGGACGTCGTACGGGGCGTGTCGCACGATCTCTCCCTCGTCTCGCCCCGGGCCGCAGCCGTCGCCGTGGATGTGGCGCCGCGCGAGGAGACGCAGCGGCTCTACAACGGAAAGACCACGGTGGTCCGCCACGTGACGAACGGATGGTCCACCGACCCGTTCCATCCGCTCATCGACCGCGCGCGCCAGTCGTTCGCCGCGGCGGGCTGCCCGTTCCGCCCCGGCCGGTGGGAGCTTTCCAGGATCGGGATGGGCACCGCCGGACACGTGCTCGTCGGGGAGTTCGACGTCCCCACCATCGGCTACGGGCCGGGCCGCGAATCCCTCGCGCACCGTCCAGGCGAGTATGTGGAACTCGCGGCGATTCCGAAGGCGGTCTACGGCACGGCGGTGATCGCCCACAGCCTCATCGGGATACCGGTCTGCGGGTGGACGTCGGATGAGATCTGAAAGGGGAACGTCGCGCGACGCACGCCGGGCAGCGGATCGAATGCCCGGCGACGGGATGCCGGGCGCCGCCCCGGCCCCCGGCCGCCGTCATTCGTCCGGCGGATGCACGGTATCCTGCGCCGTTAACCGAACCATGCGCATACTCTCCCTGAACTGCGGCAGCTCGTCGCTGAAATACTCGCTGCTCTCGATGCCGTCGGGGGAGGAGCTCGCGGGCGGCGAGGCCCGCGGCGTCGGGCCCCCGATCGCCGTTCCCGCCTCGATCGTGCATCGGTGTGGAACCGGGACGGTTCGGCGAACGGTCCCCCTGCCCGACCATGCCTCCGCCTTCGCCCGCGTCATGGATCTCCTCTCGGCCGATCCGCGCCTGCACGCCGATGCCGTCGGGCACCGCATCGTCCACGGGGGTGCACGCTTCACGCGCCCGGTGCGACTGGACCGGCGGACGATGGCGGAGCTCGATTCCCTGGGCGATCTCGCGCCGCTCCACAATCCCCCGACGCTCGCGCTCATCGCGGCATGCGCGGAGCGTTTTCCCGCCCTTCCCCAGGTAGCCGTCTTTGACACGGCGTTCCACGCCACGATCCCCGAATTCGCGCGGACCTACGCCCTCCCGGCCGCCCTGCGCGACCGGCTCGCGATTCGGAAATACGGCTTCCACGGGATAAGCCACGGGTTCGTCACGGGCGAGGCCGCCGAATTCCTCGGCCGCCCGCGGACCGCGCTCAACGCCGTGAGCTGCCACCTGGGGAGCGGCGGGGGGAGCCTCTGCGCGGTCAAGGGGGGAAAATCGATCGACACCACAATGGGATACTCGCCCCTCCCGGGCCTTGTGATGAGCACCCGATGCGGGGATCTCGACCCCGCCGTCACGCTCCGGCTCCTCGCCCGCGAGCGGGAGGACAGCGCCGCCGTGGAGAACATCCTCCACGGCCATAGCGGGGTGCTCGGCATGTCCGGCTTCTCCTCGGACATCCGCGACATATTCGCACGGGCAAAAGGCAACGAGGGGCGGTGCTCGCGCATCGAGGTCACCGCGCAGCTCTACCTCTGGCGGATTCGCAGGTACCTCGGCGCATACCTCACCGCTGCCGCGCCCGTCGCCGCCCTCATCTTCACCGACTCGGTCGGCGAAGGGGTCCCGGCCGTTCGCGAGGCCGCGTGCGCGGGGCTGGAGGCGTTCGGGCTGTCCCTCGACCCGTCTCGCAACGAGGCCCCTGGCCCGCTCCCCGCCGACGTTGCTGCAGACGACAGCGCGGTGCGCGTGCTCGTCATCCATACAAATGAGGAGCGCGCGATCGCGAAGGCGGTGTACGGATGCCTGTGCGCGAACCCGAACGCGCACCCATCGGACCATCGCATGGAAGGGGACCGACCGTGAATATCCTCGTGCTGAATCCCGCGCCGGCCGTCCTCGGCTACACCCTCTTCCGCCCGCCCCTGCGGGTCCCCGTGGCGCGCGGCGCCGTGCGCGGCGATCCGGGCGAGGCGGCGCTTCTCGCCGTGAGGACCGCCGTCAGCGCGGAGACGGCGGGCGCCGGTCCCGACCTGATCGGCTGCCGCGTCGTGCAGGGCGGCGACCTGTTCCGGAACGCCGTGTGCGTCCGGCCGGGCACGATGCGCGCGATCGAGGGGCTCGTCTCCTCCGCCCCGCTTCACCTCCCCCCCCTGCTTGCCCTCCTCCGGGCCCGCGCCGCGGTATTCGCCGGCGTCCCCATGGTCCTGGTTTTTGAAACCTCCTTCTTCGCCGACCTGCCGTTCAGGGAGAACGCCTGCGCCCTTAACGCCGCCTGCACCGAGGGACTGGCGGCACGCCGCCGCGGCTTCCACGGCATACTCCATGAAGCGGCGTGCGCCCACGCCGCGGCGCGGAGACGCGCGCGCGGCCTCCAATCGGCCTGCCGGAGCCTCTCGGTATGCCTCGAGCCGACGCCGGAGGTCGCGGCCGCGGTGGGGTGCCGCCCCGTGATGACCAGCGGTGGCTCCTCCCCCCTCGAGGGCATCCCCGGCGATACCACCTGCGGAGAGATCGACCCGCGCATCGTGATCGAGCTCGCGCGGGCCAACGGGTGGGGCCATGAGAAAATCAATCAGGTCCTCTCGCGCGAGAGCGGGCTCCTCGGCCTGACCGGGGAACCGGTCACGATCGCCGGGATTTTCGATCCGGCGACACGGAACGGTGCGCGGGCCCGGCGGGTGCTGGCGTATCGCCTGCTCCTCGCCTGCGGGGCGGGCGCGGCGGCGATGGGAGGGGTCGACGCGATCGTCTTCTCGGGCCGCTACGCATCCTCGATGCGGTTCCTCGGCCCCTGGCTTCGCGGACGGCTGGTGCGGGCCATGCCCCGTGCGGGGGAGGAGGCGGTCGCGATTGAATGCATGCGGGATACGGTGGAGGCGCTGGTCGCGGCGCAGGCGGTCGCGGCGCTCCCCGCGCGGGAGGCGGCATTTCAGTCGCGCCTGACGGCGGCGCGCGTAAGGACGAAATCGCCGATCTCGACGTCCAGGTCGCGGGCCATCACCCCGCACTTCGCGCGAAGGAGAAAGAACGTCTTTCCGCCGCCGTCGTCGCTCAGCGACTCGTAGTTTCCTTGCCCCTTCGCGAGCACGAGATCGGCTTCGCTGAAGACGCGGCGGAACGTTCGAGAGCAACGAGGGAGGAAAACCCCGGGGGCGGAGGAGCCGGTGGATACCACCTCGGCGACCTGGCCCATCCCCACCCGCTCCGCGTCGCGCCGCGTGACGTCGTTGATGATCGGCCCCCCTCGCACGGCGAAGATCTTTTTGAGGGAGGGGTGGCGCGTTGCGATCGTCTCGAGCAGCAGCTTGTCGAAGACAATCTCCCCGGCGTTGTCTCCGAGGTAGAGGAGGGTCTTCGCGCGCGAGAGCGCCTCGATGAACGTGGCGCTCTCGTCGAGCTGGAGTCCCTTCTCGAGGACGTGCCGGAGCGACTCCTTCAGGTCGAATTTGACCCCCACCCCGAAATCGACCACGTTCGCCGCCGCGGCCAGTTTCAAGGCGGTGCCGAGCGGGCTTTTCGAACGCCCGATCGTCTCGCGCGCCCAGGCGAGGCACTCCAGCGCCGTCGCGTCGCTGCGTTCCTTGATCTGGAGGTACGGGTCCGGACAGCGGGTGACTTTCCCGATGACGCGGTAGACCTGGTAGGCGATCGCCGGCGGCGGGAGGCGGAAATCCACCCTGGACAGCACGCGCAGGATGCGCTTGAGCACGCGGGAGTGCACCGCCTCGTCGTCGCTGACGATCCGCGCGACCTCGAGGGCCTGCCTGAGCAGGCAGGGCTGGCATTCCAGGTACCCCCGCATCTCGATCCGCCTTTCCGCGTTCGCGCGCCAGGAGGCCCGGCTACGCAGGCGCGCACGTTCCGCCTGCGCAGGGTGCGCCGTTGCGCCCGTCGAACCGTCCGCACGACGCCCCGCCTCGCGGGGCGCGGCCCGCGGTCGGCGCCCTGTTCAGCGCTGCGCCCCCGCATGCGCCGCGGCGCGCGCAGCGGCATCCGAATCCCGGCATCGTCGCGTTCCCCGGCGCATGTGACAGTATAGGAAAAGCGCCGGCAGGCCTCGATAGAATTCCGGATGCGGGAAACACGGTTGTCACCGGCGCGCCTGCAGGCTCAACGGCACGCGCAACCCGTGCCGTTCCATCAGGCCCCGGTCCGCAAGCAGCGCCCGCGCCGGGCCGTCCGCGACGACCGATCCGTCGCGCAACACCACCGCCCTTCCGCAGACCTCGAGGACCATCTCGAGGTCGTGCGTGGCGATGATCTTCGTCCCCGACAGCGCCGTGAGCGCCCGGATGAACTCCTCGCGCGCGGCGGGGTCGAGGTTGCTGGTCGGCTCGTCGAAGGCGATGATGGGGGGGTCGCAGGCGAGCACCGTCGCGAGCGCGACGCGCTTCTTCTCCCCGAAGCTCAGATGGTGCGCGCTCCGCTTCTCGAATCCGGTCATCCCGACGAGGGCGAGGGCCCTGCGGACGCATACCTCCATCTCGTGTGCAGGGCGGCGCATGTTGAGCGGGCCGAACGCCACGTCGTCGTAGACCGTCGGCATGAAGAGTTGATCCTCGGGATCCTGGAAGACGAGCCCCACCGCCCTCCTGACCTCGCGGAGGCTTCCGGCGCGCACCTCGATCCCCGCCACCCTGACCGACCCCGTCCCCCGCAAAAGGCCGTTGAGGTGGAGCAGGAGCGTGCTCTTGCCGGCGCCGTTGGGGCCGACGATGCCGATCGTCTCCCCCGAAGCGACGTCGAGCGATACCCCGCGAAGGCCCGGAACCCCGTCGGGGTACACGAAGCTGAGATCGCGGATGCGGATCGCGGGTTCGGCGTTCACCGCAGGCCTCCCGAGAATCTCGCCGCCGCCAGGCACGCCGCCGCCGCGCAGAGCGAGACGATGTCGCGCGGGGCGAGCCTGAGCGGCCTCCGCGGGATCGCCGTCCCGTCGAATCCCCGTGCGCACATGGCGAGGTAGACGCGCTCCGCCCGCTCATAGGAGCGCACGAAGAGCACCCCCACCATCGACGAGAGCGCCGAAAGATCGCGCCGCGCCCCCCGCTCCGGACCGCGCGCCTGCTTCGCCCGCACCATCCGCATCAGGTCGTCGACGACGAGAAACGCGTAGCGATACATGAACGAGAGGATCATCGCGATGATGCGCGGGCAGCCCATCGACTCGGCGCCCGCGAGGAGGCGGTCGAAAGGCGTCGTGCCCGCGAGGAGCACGAGGAAAAGCACGGAGAGGAACGATTTCACCGCCATGCCCGCGAACAGGAGTGTCCCCTCCCGACCGGGCTGATACCACGGCGCGGCGGGATCGCGCGCGCCCGCCGTGAACGGAATGAAGGCGGCGGCGCAGAGGACAAACGGCGCCGCCCCCAGCAGGCGCGAGAGGGCGAACCGCACGGGAACGCGGGACAGCGCCGTGAAGGCGGCCGCGAGTAATGCGTAGGCGGCGAAACACGGCCAGGCCTCGTTCGGCGTGGTGACGACAAGCACCACCGCGGCGAGCGTCGCGATGAGCTTCACGCGTGGGTCGAGGCGCTGGAGCACGCCGTCGAGGTCCGCGTACCGGTCGATGAACGAGTGTCTGATGCCGCCCCTCCCCCGCTCCGCGAGCGGTGTTACAATTCAATGCATTGTAACACGGGTTCTCTTCCCCGGGGAAGCCGATAGAGATCCCCGGCGCGACGGTAGCGCCCCGGGGAAGCGGGCATCCGCCGACAGACCGTTCGCGCCCGGCGTCCGCGGGGGGCGGCGGAAGGCGCAATCGGTTTTCAGCGGGGTCGCGACAAGCCGCCGCCGCGGCGCGACAGACGGCTAACAGGAACGGGAGGAGGCGGCCGCGAAGGTCGGCTCAGAGGGTGGGGAGGAGCGCGGGGAACGCGATCCGCGACCAACCCTCGACGAGGGCTCCGTCCCGCGCGAGCTTCTTTCGCCACTCCTCCGCGGGAAGCATCCGCGCCTCGGCGATCTCACGTGTCGCCGGTTCGACCGTTCGGGCCTCCGTATCGAGGCGGTAGAGGAGGCCGAAGTGGACCTTCCCGACCATGTCCACGTCGTCGTTGATGTAGCCGAGTATCCGCGGTTCCCCCGTCTTCTCGATGCGTATCTCCTCGCCGAGTTCCCTGAGCATACTCGCGCGGATGGGGTTCGCCGCGTCGAGGTCGCCCGGGTCGATGTGGCCGCCGACCCCCATCGACCATTTCCCGCGCAGGCGCTTCTCGGCGTAGTCCTCCTCCCGTTCCGCCCGCCTATAGGCGAGGATCGTCCGTTCCCGCGGGTTTACGATGATGCAGTAGGCGATCGGCTGTTTGAGGGACGGGTCCTCCTCCGCGCAGGCGCGGGGTTCGTAACGGTACCCGCGCAGTATCAGCGACTCGTAGTCGTACGCCGACGCGGACGAGAAGCCCTGGAACGGCCGCTCCCCGAGGAGCGCCTCCCGCCGGATCACCATGATGGTCCGCTCGTCCATCGCCGCCCCCCCGTCGGTCCCCTCAGAAGACGATCCCCGCCGTCATCAGCAGCCCGAAGACGAGGTGGAGCAGGGCCGTATCCCGCGCGGCCGACGCGAGCCGCGCATCGTTCTCGTTGGGGACCGCCGCGAATCTCGCAGAGACTCGCCACGCCAGCGGCAGGCTGAGCAGGGCGAGGAGCGACAGGCGCGGCACGATCCTCCCCGCCGCGAGCGCCGCGAGCGAGACGTACGCCGCGGCGAGCAGGAGGACGTAGAGAATCCTCGCGCCCCGGGGCCCGAGGATGACCGAAAGCGTTGTGACGCCGCTCTCGCGGTCGCCGGCGATGTCGCGCGTGTCGTTGGCCTGGAGGATCGCCGCCACGAGGAACGCCACCGGCAGGCTCGCCGCGCACGCGCGCGCGCTCACCCCCGCGCCCTGCGTCGCGAATCCGCCGAGCACCATCCCCACGCCCATCATGAGGAAGACGAGCGGCTCGCCGAGCGCGTGGTACTTCAGGCCGTACGGCGTGGCGGTGTAGAAGACGGCGCCGAGAAAACCGGCGATACCGATGACGAGTACGGGCAGGCCGTACCGGCAGACAAAGTAGAAACCGATGAGCGATCCGACGGCGAGGGAGGCCCACGCCCCGAGGGCGATCTGCCGCGGGGTCATCATCCCGGAGACCAGCAGCCCGTTGCCGCCGAACGCGCCGGGCCGGTCCACGCCATAGCGGTAGTCGTAGTAGTCGTTCAGGAGGTTGCAGCCGGTGTGATAGAGCATCCCGGCCGCGAGGGCGAGGAGGAGATGCCCCGGGAGGAGCCAGCCGGTCTCATGCCGGGCATAGACGCCCCCGAGCAGGATGGGCACGATACTCGCCGGGTAGGCATACGCGCGCACCGCCTTGAACCAGAGCCTCGCAGACGTTGTATGCAACTAGTTCCAATCCAAGATGATATGACTTTAATCGTCCCGCGGCCGACGCGGGACGTTTAAAGCTCTAACCGGCTGCGCCGCAGCAGGTACCATACAACGTCTACGCAAGCAGCGCGAGGAGGATCCCCTGCAGGCCGGCGTAGATCTCCTTGACCTCGTCCAGGCCGATCGACTCGTTCACGATGTGCGCGGACTTCTCCGCGCCGGGTCCGTAGCCGATCACCTCTATGCTGCGGTCCGGAAACAGTTCGCGGTAGCGCACCACGCCGCTCCCGTCCGTGCAGAAACCGTACGAGCCGAGCTGCGGCTTCTTCCCGGTAGCCTTCTCGACCCCCGCCATCGCCTTCAAGACGCAGTCGCTCTCCCGGGAGGTCTTCCAGGCCGGGGCGAACTTCTTCTCCTCGATCGCCACGCCGGTCCACGTCACCGACCGCTCGGACGAAAACTGGATCATCGGGGGCTTGAACCGCGGGTAGCGCTTGGCGCCGTTCTCCACGACCCGGGCGATGTTCTCCTTGGCGAGGAGCAGGATGCTCTCCTCGGTGTCGCCGGGGAGCGTTCGGATGTCGTAGGTGAGCTCGACCCTGTTGGGGACGGTCGAGTTGCCGCCGCGCCCGTCGAGGCCCCCGCCCCCGCCGACCGGGATCTTGATATCCGTGGGGACGATGTTGCGCCTGCCGAGCAGCTCGTCTTCCTCCGACCGGTACCAGACGTGGAAGGCGTCGATGACGTAGGCGACCTGCTCGATGGCGTTTATCACCTTCCGCCCCGTGGATGCGTGCTGCGGCTCGCCGTAGACGGTGAAGATGATCTCGGCGCGCCCGCGCTGGCCGATATTGATCCTCCCCTCCGTCGTCTCGCCGACGACGACGATATCGGGTTGAAGCTTCTTGAGCGCCTCGAGGAAGCAGACCCCCTCGAAGAGCTCCTCGATCACGGTGCCGACCACATAGACCCGCCCGTTGAACGGCCCCGCGAGGCCCGCGAGGGAGGCGGCGGCGTGGAACATTGCGGCGAACGAGGCCTTCATATCGGACGCGCCGCGCCCGTAGAGGCGCCCGTCCACCACCGACCCGGCGAACGGCTGCGTCTGCGCGTCCCACTCGGCCGGATTCGCGCTCACGGTGTCGAGGTGGCCGGTGAGGACGATCCTGGGGCCCTCCCCCGACCCCACGACCATCTCGGCGATCAGGTTCCCCATCCGGTCGGAATAGGCGTTCGTGAATCCCAGCCTCTGGGCGGCCTGAATCAGATGCTTGACGATCTTCTCCTCCTGGCCGGAGTACGCCTGCATCCTGATGAGGCCCCGGGCGCATTCCAGGACCTGCTCGAAGGGGATCTTCTTCAGCGCACCCCCGGATCTATCGACGGTCATCAGTACGCTCCTTTCTGCCCCGGCGCCGCGGCGCCGGAATCCGACGTGCCGAAAACGCGCGGGCGGCACGCCGCTACCGCGCGCGGGCCCGCATCCTCGCCGCGCGCGCGCGCTCGCGGGCCGCGTGTTCCTTCGCCCGCGCCGCGTCCCTGACGGCCCGCGCCCTTTCCGCGAGCTGCGCCTTGAGCGCGCGGCGGAACTGCATGACCGACTCCTTCGCGCCGGGGCGGCCGCTGCGGTAGCCGGGGATGTTCGCCTCGGCCACGGCCTTCGGGTCGAGGCCGTAGCAGTCGATCTCGCTGTGGATGGAGTAGAGCGGCGTGAAGCCGAGGCTTTCGACGATCTCCCTCGGCACGAACGGGATGAGTTTCGCCACCGCGCTCTTGATGCCGCTCCTGCCGGGCGCGCGGTACCCCTCTTTCTTCTTGATCATCCGATTCCCCCTTCCCCGACGCCTTGTGCGGCCGTCAGGAGCTGCACATAGTAGTATATTTCCGCATGATTGTACACCGGATACCGCCTCCGCGCGGCCCCTCCGCGAAGGCGTCCCGCGGACGGGGGACCCGCCTCACGCCCCCTTCAGGTACCGCCCGGTGTGGCTCTCGGGGCACCGCATCACCTCCTCCGGCGTTCCCTCGCAGACGATGCGCCCCCCCTTCGACCCCCCCTCCGGGCCGAGGTCGATGATCCAGTCGGCCTGCCGGATGACGTCGAGGTTGTGCTCGATGACGATCACCGTGTTTTCGTTGTCGACGAGGCCCCTGACGATCCGCGTCAGCTTCTCGATGTCGGCCATGTGCAGGCCCGTCGTGGGCTCGTCCATCACGTAGATGTTCCCGGCCTTGTGCAGCTCCGCCGCCAGCTTGATGCGCTGCGCCTCGCCGCCCGACAGCGTGCTCAGCGGCTGCCCGATCTCGAGGTAGTCGAGCCCCACCTCGCACAGGATCCGAAGTTTCCTCCCGATCTCGCGCTCCTCGAAGAATCCCTGTGCCTCCTCGGCGGTCATCTTCAGGACCTCGTGGATGCTCTTCCCCTTGCAGCGCAGGGCGAGCACCTCGTCGGTGTAGCGCTTCCCCTCGCATTCGTCGCAGACGATCTTCACCTCGTCGAGGAAGCTCATCTCCACGCTGATCGTGCCGAGCCCCTTGCAGACGGGGCACGCCCCGCGCGAGTTGAAGCTGAACAGGGACGGGTCCGTGCCCGTGGCGCGCGCGAACTCCCGCCGCACCGCGTCGAAGAAGCCGATGTACGTCGCGGGGTTCGACCGCGAGGATCTTCCCACCGGCGACTGATCGATGCAGATCGCGTCGCGGTGCTGATCGAGGAAGACGCCGTGGATCAGACTGCTCTTCCCCGAGCCCGCCACGCCGGTCACGCACGTGAGCACGCCCCGCGGGATTCGCGTCGAGACGTTCTTGAGGTTGTGCAGGGTCGCGTCGCGGATCTCGATCGCCTCGGTCCAGGCCTTCCGCGCCCCGCCGCCCGCCGCCCGCCGCCGCAGATACTCCCCCGTGATCCCCGCCGACTGCAGGAGCCCCTCGACCCCCCCGGCGTACACCACCTCCCCGCCGCCGCGCCCCGCGCCGGGGCCGATGTCGATCGCGTGGTCGGCGCACCGGATCACGGTCGGGTCGTGCTCGACGACGAGGACGCTGTTCCCCTTGTCACGCAGCCGCCGAAGCATCCGGACCATGGCGTCGATATCCTTCGGGTGGAGTCCGATCGACGGCTCGTCGAGGATGTACATCAGCTCCACGAGGTCGCAGCCGAGCTGGCGCGCCATCTTCACCCGCTGGCTCTCCCCGCCCGAGAGGGTGGCCACGGCGCGGTTGAGCGACAGGTACCCCACGTCGATCTCCACCATGTAGGAGAGCATCTGCTGCATCTTCCGGACGATCGGTCTCGCGACGTCCCCCTCGATCGTCCCGAGGAATGCGCCGAGGTCGGAGAGCTCGAGATTCACCAGCTCCGGGATCGTTCTGCCGTTGAGTTTCACGGAACGCGCCTTCTCGTTGATGCGCGACCCGCCGCAGGCGTCGCACGCCGAGTAGACGAAGTATTTCTCGTACGCGTTCCGGCGCGCCGCGGAGAGCTGCTCCTTGGCCTTGTTGATGTGCAGGCGTTCGAGCTTCCTGACGACCCCCTGGTAGTTCTTCGTGTACGTCCCGGCGCCGTGCCGCTTCTCGACCGGGATCGCCTCCGCGTACAGCAGGTCGCGGAGTTCGTTTTCGGAGAAATCCTTCAGCTTCTTGTCCACGTCGAAGAGGCCGATCGCGACCATCTCGCGCCAGTTCCACGCCCCCACCTTGTAGTCGGGGTGGACGATCGCCCCCTCCCGGATGGACTTCTCCCTGTCGAGCAGAAGGTCCGGGTCGATCCGTATCCGTTTGCCGAGCCCGGTGCAGTCGGGACACATCCCCGCAGGGTGGTTGAAGCCGAAGACGAAGGAGGGGCCGATGAACGGCTTCCCGCAGCGCGAGAAGAGGAGGCGGAGGTAGGTGTAGAGCTCGGTCGCGGTCCCCACCGTGCTGCGGAGCGTCGTCCCCATCCGCTTCTGGTCGATCACGATCGCGGTGGAGATGTTCCGTATCTCCTCCACGTCGGGCTTGGAAAGCTTGGGGAGGCGCGCGCGGGCGAACGACGAAAACGTCTCGATGAGCTGCCGCTGCGCCTCGGTGTAGATCGTGTCGAAGACCAGCGAAGACTTGCCCGACCCCGAGACCCCGGTGAAGACCACGATCTGGTCTCTCGGGATCTCCACCGACACCCCCTTCAGGTTGTGCATCCGCGCGTTGGCGACGACGATCCGGTCAGACATCATCTCCCCTCCGTAGACGTTGTATGCAATTTCCTCAACACCAAGTGGTTATGCTTTTAGTCGCCCCGCGGACGAGGGGGGACGGGTACGGTGCGCCTCATCGCGCGGCACCTTGTCGGCTACGACGTCTACGAACGCCTGCAGCGCCTCGGCGACCTCGACGAGCTTGCGGGGATCGACGATCCGGGGCGTGTCCGCGGGGGTGTGCGTCACCTTCCGCATCAGCTCCCGCATCCTCTCCGCCGTGAACGCGATCGCGGGCCTCCCCTTCTGGACGAAGAGCATATGGTCCCCCTGGTACCACGGCTCCCCCCGTCTGATCCCCCCGTACGCCCCGAACGCCCTCTCCGCCGCCCGCTGGATCGAGGCCGGACACCCGTAGAGGGAGTAGGCGCTGCGCCCCTTCACGTACCCGACGTCGTCGATGTTGACGGCGACGACGATCCGGTCGAGCTCCCCCCCGTACCGCCGGAGGTAGTCCATCTGCCCCCCGGCGCTGTAGTAGTCCTCGCCGTTCAGGGCGACGATCTCGACCCCCAGCCCCCCCGTGTACCCCCGCAGCATCTCCGCCACCAGGAGCAGAACCGCCGTCCCCGCGGCGTTGTCGGAGGCGCCCGGCGTATCCTCCTTCGCGTCGATGTGCGCACAGAGGACGATCTTGCGCGCCGCCCCCGGGTTCTTCCGCGCGACCACGTTCCAGGCCTTCGCCGGGCTGCGCCGCGCGTCGATTCTCAACCGGAACGCCCGTCCGGCGAGGGCGGCGATCCTCCTCCCCTCCGCCGCGGTGCAGTAGGCGGACGGGATGTCGAAATCACCGTCCTCGATGAGCGGGTACGGGTACAGCGCCCCGACGAGATCGGGGTTCCTCCCCGTCGCCGCGACGATCGCCGCCGGGCGCTTCTCCTCGAGCAGGGCGTAGATCCGCTTGTGGCGGTCGGGGTTGTAGAAGACGAACTTCTTGGGCATCAACTGTTCGGCGCAGAGCGCGCCGCGCATCAGGAGGATCGCGCCCCGGCACGCGCACGTCTCAAGCTCCCCGTCCGTCGACACCGCGACGAGTTCCGCGGCGACGTCACCGCCAAGTGTATAGGGGCTCGTCAGGACCTTGAACGACCGGCCCCCGCAGGCGAGCCGGGCCTTCCCCGCCCTGTGATCCATACAGGGAAACGGCGTCGCGTCGATCTGGTAGCCCCATCTCCGCACCTCCCGGGCGAAGAACCGGACCGCTTCCCGATTCCCCGGCGACCCGGTCCGCCTGTTCGGCGTCACGCCACAGAGCGTCTTCAGGTACCGCTCCGCCTTCACCGCCGCCCGCCGCGCGCTCATCCTTCCCCCTTCCCCCTTCACGCCTTCTCACCCTTCCATCGTCTTCATGTACGCATCCACCCACCGCATCTCCGCTTCCAGGATGCGTATCGGCCGCACCGCACACTCGTGCCGATGCCGCGGACATCCCGCGTCTCGCAGAAAACCGTGCAGCGCCTGATACCCCTTCACCCTCTCCTCCAGTGTCGCCCGGTACCTCGCGAGCGCCGCGCGCACGGTCTTTCGCGGCAGGAGGCCGCAGTTGTAGAGTCCGATGTCGATCGGCCACCGCACGTGCGCCGGCTCGCTCAGGAGCGCCTCGATCTTCGCCCTGAGCGCCGAACGGCCCTTTCGGCTCAGCGTGTAGAGGGCGCGGAGGCGGTGCTGGGGGCTCAACGTGTCCTCCCGCGTCACGAGCCCCCTGCGCCGGCTTTTCGCGAGCAGCTTGTAGATCGAGGACATCGAAAGCTCGGTCCAGCACCGCATGTCGCGCCTCTTCACCTCCCGGGCGATCTGGTACGGATACATCGGCTTCTCGGCCAGCAATCCAAGGAGCGCTGCCTCGGCGTTCGATATCGCGGCCATGCGAATCCCTCTCTCCCGACGGCTCAGTATTATTGTACTGGTACAATATAGTATTCTTACAACCTCATGTCAACACCGTTCCGTCTCCGTGGCGGCTCCGACTGGCGGCGGGGCGGAAGATTCCGCCTCGCCCTGTGTCACTCCAGGACCGTCTCCGCGGGTATCGCGGGGGCGGAGGGGCGGGGGCGCCCGAGGATGGCGAGCTTCTCGAGAAGCGTCAGATCGCGCGGCGGATCCTTGCGGATGACGCGGTGCCTCAGCAGGATCCCATCCCCGCGCGGCTCCGCCGTGAAACAGTTCAGATGGTACGAGGGGACGTAGACGGGGGGGAGCATCAGGATGCGCCGCGCCCCGACCCGCTCGAGGCGCTTGAGCCAGGTGCCGGTGTTCACGACGCACCGCCCGTCCAGCATCCGCAGCGAGGGGGTGTGCGTGTGCCCGTAGATGAACAGGGCGCAGGATGGGTCGTCTGCGAACACCCGCCGGGCCGCGGCGAGATAGGAGTCCTCCTTGGCGTTCCGCAGTCCCTCCGTGGTCTCGATCCCGTACTTCTGCAGGGTCCCCCGGATGTCGCGCGTCAGGAAGAAGAGCGGGACGGAGAGCACCACGAAGAAGGCGATCGCGATCCCGTTCACCCACACCACCAGGTCGATGACGCGCCCGGGGAAGCCGAATCGCTCCCGGAGCGATCTGCGGAACAGGCGTGTGCGCAGCAGCCCGTGCTCCTCGATCCAGCGCCCCGCCAGGACGACCGCGCTGAAGATGAAGAGGAGGAGGAACGGGAGGAGAAACCAGCGGAGGATCGGCGTCATCTCCTGGTAGAAGTAGTTCGACCATATCCAGGACGGGATCTCCTCGCTCGGATAGACGGCGGGGAGGTCCTTCAGCCACCGGCTCCTGGCCTGGAGGGCGCTCCTGCCCGCCACGGCCACCGTGGAGGCGGTGATGAAGTAGCCGGCCGGGAGCCCCCACCGGTTCCCGTAATCGGGGAAGCGGTTGAACGGATCGTGCTGGTTGCCGTGCTCGATCCAGATCGTCTTCTTCCCGATCCGGCGGACGGCGTGCTCCGCCGTGTCGAGCCGGATGTTGTGCGCGGCGAGAAGGTCCCGGTAGGAGGGGACGCAGGCGAGGTCGTAATCGTGGTTGCCGGCGAGCAGCGTGATCTTCACGCGCTCCCCGGTTTCGCGGAACTGCCGGAAGATGGCCGGGTGCGTCGCGACGAGCCACGGCAGCTTCCGGTCCCCCTCGATCTCGGTCGTCTCCCAGAGACCGAACGCGTCACCGACAATGACGAGCTCCGCCGGAAGCGGCCCCGCCGCGATCCCCTGGAGGAACCCGACGAGTTCCTTCTCGAAGGCGCATTCGTTGAGCGCGCCGTCGCCGCCGATGTGGAGATCGCTGATGAAGTGGAGGACCGGCTCCGCGCCGGCGGCCGCGGCGGGGGCGGCGCGGAGCGCCGCGGCGGCGAGGCAGAGGAGGCCCGTCCCCGCGGCGAAGATGGCACGGCCGGACGCATGGACGTTCATCGATGGCTCCACGGGCATCGAGCGCCTCGCCGCGCGGCACGGCCGATCGGCAGGGCGGGCGGCACCGTCAGGCGCGGGCCGCCCGCGCGATCCGCCTCAGTTCGCGGACCCTCACGGCCGCCTTCCCGCGCAGCGGGAAGTGCATGACGAAGACCTTCGCGCCGCCGATATCTTCCTGCCAGCCGAACGAGACCTCCCTCGACCCTTTGAATCTCGCGTACGTCACCTTGCCGATGAAACAGACCACGGCGGGCTTCTGCGTCCTGATGGCGCGGGCGATCCTTTTCCGCCCGGGCGCCTCCTCTCCCTTGTGGAGTCCGGAGACATCGCGCGTCGGCCGTTCGACGACGTTCAGCAGCCCCAGGCCGTAGACCGCGTTGAACCTGGCCTCGTAGATCCGCTTCAACGCCGCGTCGTCGCCGAGCGCATCCCTCGTCTCACTGATGAGCCCCGCGTCCGAGAGGAGATACCAGAACATCTTGTTGTTGGAGAACGGCACGCCCCTCGCGTAGGACCCGGGATGCGGATTGATGCCCACGAACAGTATCCTCGATTTCCTGTAGAGGTAGCGGATCATCGTCCAGGCGCCGGATGCGCGCACCGCCGTGCCGGAAACGGCGCTCCCGCCGGCGCCAACCCGCCCCGCGGAACGCCTGCGGCGGCGGAGGGGGTGGGATTCGAACCCACGAGACCCTTGCGGGCCTACCGGTTTTCAAGACCGGCGCTTTCGACCGCTCAGCCACCCCTCCGATAGGTCACAACTAATTTGCTACGAGCGTGATAGGCAATATCAACAACCCATGCTCCATGCAAGGATAACCCGCCTTGTGACCGTTTTGTGACTATAATTTGCCGCCGAAATGATACCAAAGGAGCTTTTCTGCGGGCTCTCAGCGGCGGCATGTATGCTCCAGCTTTGTTCATCATTCAGCATCAAAGACGGGATTCCGACTGAAGCAGCCCCAGCGACGTCTAGTCTTGTCGATGGCATCTCGCACCTTCCGACGAATCACATATTCGGGCAAACCTTTGTTCTCTCGGCGTACGTCGTCGGCGAGTTTAAGAAGGTCATGCGGCACCGACTCAGACATTTCAATGTCCAGTATCAGCGGAATCGTAGGCTCCACAACTTTTCCTGCTTGGGCACGAAGCCCACCAAACGCCATCGTATTCAGCAGGAACGAGAGGGACATGAGAGGAGACGGAGGAGTGTTATCCTTGAACTCCTCCTTGAGTCGGTCTCGTATCTCCCATGCATTTCGGTCTAGGGTCAATAACCAGTGACGGTATCCAAGCTCTGTCACCTGTTCTTTCTTCCTTAATGCCACGACACCCAAGTATGTCTCTAGATCATTCTTGATAAGGATGCGTGTCGTTACCTCGTCCAATGGCTGAGTATTCCGCCTGCGCGCTTCATGAGCGGCAGTCCAGAGACGCTCTGCCGCCCAACGTAGCTCGTCATCGACTTCAAGTGCGGCTTCCTGCAAATCCTGACGCTGGATGCCTAGAACACCGTGAAGGAATTGCGCGATGTCGTCCTCCTGTCGTTCAGAACCGCGAAACAAGGCAATCCACCTCCGGAACTCTGATGGCCCTCTGCCAGTCCGCATAAATTTGTGATAGAGATAGGGAACACGCCCCCGCCAATTGCCTGCTTGGTATTGCGAGCAGGACAACGCATTGTTCATGTGCGCGTTGATTTCTTGGACTACCCCGGATGTAACCCTCCACTCGACCCCGCCCTTTGTGCAGGCTGCGAAGGCCTGTGTGAATCGCCAAGTTGCTTCATCGCCCTCAATCCTCTCCGCAAGCAGTGGTAGGAGAACCGTTGTATCAACCCAGATCGTACCATGGGAGAAGAGCTTTTTCGTTGCTGACCGCACATCTGGAGTGTGGTTGAGAAACGTAAGCAACGTGTACGAGTTTGCCAGCCGCAATAGATAGTTGCGGGTCGAGTCGTTTGCCTCGTTCAGCAATAATTGGATAATGGTAACAATAAGCTTTGGATAGTGCTCGATGATCTCCGATGCTGGTCTCCTCTCGTCAATATCTCGGAGTATAAGGTCTGCAAGTCGCTCAATGCCAACTTGGTGCAGGGTATCCGTGAGGACCGCGGTCACAAATTCCTCACCACCGTATAAAAGGAGTTTTTCAAGCACTCGCGGTATTCGAAGCAAGAGATCGTCTACATCTGGCTGGCCTGACCGATCAATCTCTTCAAGGCATAGAAGGGAGTGAGATGCAACTGTATCACGAAAGTCGGCATCCTCGGCTGCACTGTCTGCCAATCGTGCTGTGATTCTGTTGTGCTCATCATATGTCAGGCAGAACTCATCCTCTTTTGGCCAGTGGCGAACATAGCGCTTCGTTAGTCTCGCAAGAGCGCTGTCAATCTGAACTCGCACAATTGCCGGATCAGCGTTTGGAAGGGCCTTGGAAACACGCTCATGGATCAACGCTCTTTTTGCTCTCGCCTCTGAGTTCGTGTGCCGCAGTGAGGCACGGACAAGGGCATCGAAGCAAAGCTTAGTGAGCCCCTTCTCGGCTATATCATCCTGCCACTGAAGGCCGAGATACAAGAGAGCTGCCTTTGCTTCGGATGACGAGAGGGGTGAAGCTTGCCTCTGTATAATGTTTTCGCCTTCCAGGAATGGGCGTGCAATACGGTCGATCAATTCGGCGGCTGCAGCCTCGCGAACTGCGTCTAGAGAAGCACGCTCTAAAAACCATGTACGATCGCGTGGGTCAAGGACAAGCCCTCTGGCCAAGGCTTCCTGTTTGAGTTCGTCAGCTTGACCGCCGATCTGTTGATTGGACATGTAGACCAGCACATGAACGGAGGGGCATTCCTGCGCAAGGCGCTTAAGCGTCTGCCTAATCTTGTGTCGCCAGTCACGCGCAATACTATATTGGGCGGCAACGAATGGTTTTCCTTCAGGAGAGAATAGCTCAGAGTCGCGCCCACCGTCGCCTTGTGGATGAGCCATCGTGCGCAAAGAGCCTAACTCCGGAAGGAGAAACTGTCCGCATAGTGTTTCAAACTGGAACCAGTCACTTGGCTGGAGTTGGTCAAGGGCGATCCGGAACAAGTTTCGATTCATATATGCATCCGATCTTACTGCTGAATGACCGGCTGAATAGCATGCCGGTCTGACCTAGGGGAGGAGCCTTCTCATTCCCTTGCCTGCTGGGACTCCGATAAAGGGAGTATATCGCACAAGAAGGATCAAGACCATGATATATCAGGGGCTATATCAGCGAGCACATTACGCGATCATGGAGATAATCTACGGTGAATATTCAGCGGATACAGTTACGATCGGCTTATCCGCTCAGGCCGGGATCGCACGTGTGAGCAGCTCTTCGCACGAGACTACGGATCTCTCCAAGAGAGCCACAGCGATCTTCTTGCTCTCCGGCGTGGGATGGGCATATCTCATCGTCGTGGTGATCGTCGAATGCCCCAACAGCTCCTTCACCACCGGCAGACTCACTCCCCGTAGCACAAGCCTTGTCGCGAATGTGTGACGCAGATCATGGAACCGGCAATGGCCGATGGCTGCTCGCCTTACTGATTTCTCGAAGTCGGTGCGTACGGATTTTGCGGGCTTGCCGTTCCGATGGAAGACGAACATACCTTGCCGCGGCTGGCGTTCCAAGAGATCGCGCACCGTGTCGTTTATCGGGATCTTCCTCTGTTTGCCGCTCTTCGTTCTGGTGACCGTGATATATCCTGTCAGCAGATCGACCTGATCCCAGCGGAGACCCAGGATCTCACCGCGCCTCATGCCCGTGTTCAACGCGAATTGCACAACGTCCGCGGTGACCGTGTTGCAGCACAGGAGCAGCACCCTGATCTCCTCGTCCGTGAGGACCCGCTCCGGCAACATCTCCTCCCGGAAGAACCTTACTCCCTTCACGGGGTTCTTCTCCATCTTGCCCCACGCGATCGCCAGGTTGAAGATGCGCCGCAAGCACGAGAGCTCGCGATTGATCGTGGCCATCGGGACATCTCGTGGGTCCCTGTCGGCATACTTCCCACGACCGAGTACCTCATTACGCCTGTGCGTCTTGTACTTCTCCACAAGCTCCGTCGTGATGTGGTCAAGCGGCCGATCCTTGAAGAAGGCGTTGAAGCGTTTCATAAAATCGCAGTCGCGTTGCCAGGAGAGCTTCGTGGTCTTCGCGTGCTCCATATACTGATCGGTCAATTCCCTGAACCCGATCGGTTTTTTCTTCTCGTTCAAACGATATCTGCCCTGGAGGATTTCCGCCGTCTGGACGGCCAACGCCTGCTCCGCCATTCTCTTGCTCGGGCCGACCATCTTCCTCACTCTATAGCCCTGGCAATAGCAATCAGAGTACCAGATGTTCTTTCTCTTATAGATTGCCATGTCTCTTGTCCATCGGCATGCGGGTAGATTTCATGCGCGCATCATATCGTTTGGATTGCCTCACCAGTCACCTTGTTGTGCCTCTTTTATCCCACTATTATGGCACAATAATGGCACATTGTCAACTTGAATATTCTGGAATTATTATGCTGCGGTGGTGCGTAAATAGGTCGATGCGGTGGGCGAATTAATGCGATTCTATGAATCGGCGAAGCACCTTGCCGGAAACAAGGTATTTCCGGCCCAACTTGTGCACTTTCAGCTTCCCCTGCCGTATCCAGATATACACAGTCTTCTTGTGCATGTTCAGCATCTTGACCACTTCGGGAATGTCGTAATACGCCGAATCCTCGATCAGTATTCTCATTGTGTCCCGCTCCAATGCATATTCCGGGGAGACACGTAGAATGTAGGGCTCATGACGGAATTTTGTGAGCCCAGGCCCATGGTTGGAAGCGTCCCATCCATGGGGTACAGGTTTGTATGATCTTGAGTTTCATGTACTCCTCGTCCCGATAGCCATAGGCACGACGGATCA
>JAAYCL010000013.1 GCA_012729785.1 Chlamydiota bacterium
AGAAATAAAATGAAGCAAGCCTTTGCAACAGCCATGAAGCTGGAATATATGTTTTGGGACGGGATCTACAATGAACAGCGGTGGATCAATTGAACCACTACTAGTGTGGTGATATCTCAGGACGTGGGCAATCAGTGACGAATTGGGGATATCCTTCAAAACGGTGAGGGATGGTCATAGGCGAATATGCTTCCTGCCAGCCATTGGGCAAGTACCATAGGCCAGGGGTCCAACATTCATCGAACAATGACAGCGCCGCTGGGATAAGGCGAGGGGCCAGCTGTGCTTATAGCTAGCCCCTCTCGATATAGCTACACTTCTTGCAGCTACGTAAGATGGCCTCTACTCGATGCTAAAGGTCGCCGAGTTGATAGCCAAGGCATTCTCTACGAGGGCCTTGTCGCCGGCGCGGAGCACCGCCGCGTAGATGGTCCATTCTCCGACTGGCGTTCCCGCAGGGATCGTGAACGTTGTTACTATTCCCTGGTATGGTTGCGGGAGAGGCGGATTGTTTTTGACGTACGGCTTGATTCCCTCTGGCAAGGATGCCCCCTGGCAGGAATAGGTGATTCCTCCTGGGCCTACAAAAACCACGTACCCATCAAAGCGAATCGGAATATCCCGCCCGATAGAAACCTCCGCGGAGAGGGTGTCACCCGTGGTATACGTCATCCTGTTCAGTGCAACACCAAGCTCCGGCGCAAGGGGCGTTATCCGATACAGGTTCGAGGGCGTCGGCCCACCGAAGACATCCATATAACCGGCGCAGAGCGCTGCGTCGGTCAATATGCCAGCGTTAAAAGGCTGCTCCCTATCGCGGAAGGCCAACACGGTAAATCCTCCGCCCATCCCTGCGCCAAGTGATGCAAAGTCGGAGCGGGGCGAAATCGCATAGATCTTCCCGTTGTTGGCATCCGATACATAAACTGCGCCTGATGTATGCCAGGCGACATCATACCCGCCGTTAAGTCCGGAGGCTATCGTCTGAGCGTCTCCCATCCCAAGCACCGGTCCCCCGCTGAGAGCATTTTCGAGCTTGGCGGCCGCGAAACTCAATAGCGTAAAATCACCCGGTTGGACGGGAAAGTGGGCGCTATTCTTCACATAATATACATTCCCGCTGTCATCCGCGTCGATCGGCCCTGAATAGGTGTGATCAATCGAGGCAACCTCCTTGATCGCGCTGCTGTTCAGGTCTAGATGGAGTATTTTATTCGTCGTGCCATAGGCCGGGTTCGCGCTGAGGTAGCAGTTTCGATCGTTGATGAAAGCCAGATCGAACGCCCCGTCAAAACTCCCGGATGATGGAACAACCTCTGTGACATCGTAATCCGCCAGGTCGATCGAATAAATCTGATAGGTGATGCTGTCGACAAACAAGGCGGAGGTCCCGTCGGGGTTTACCTTGACGAAGGAACCGAAGGTCGCCTTTCCGAAGTCATACACTTTGGTGACAGCGGCCGGGATCCCGTCGCCGTTTCCGTCGATGATCCCGATGTAACTGTTCTCCGCCATATTCTGATCGGCATACATCCCTATGATGTCGCCGTTCGGCAGCCAGTCGAAACCGCCGCCGAAATCCTGATTGAGCGGTATCGACTGGAACCCGTCAGGAACGTCGATCCCGGCCTGCGCAATCCCGACGCTGCACATGATCGCCAAGATCGTGACACCCATCAGATACCTCATTGTTCCCTCCTTTTCATACCCAACTGCCGCGATTGATCCGTTGCCCGGCATCTAGATAGATTCAGGGCGGTCTATTCCGCTTTTCCGGCAGCCCATCCCGCAGGATAAGGGATACCATGGCCGGTTCCCCTTCTTTGGAGAAACAGCCTTCCATGGGAATCCAGCACGCAGATCCAGGTTCGGCGGCGCTGAAAATGCGGGACACCATCCTAGAGCCATCCCCACGCGCCGTTCGTGCCGTACGGATTCTCGTCCGCGCTGATCCATCCGTCCGGCGTCGTCGCCCCCGAGGGCTTGAAGTCGATGTACAGGATCGTAGACGTCAACTGGTAGAAGGCGCTCACCGAGGACCAGTCGCTGTACACCACGCACAGCTTTGCAGCCGTTTGCGCGCACGGGCCAAACGAAGAATCACGGCGGTAGAGGTCCATCCCGGTGTAGCTGTCGTAGGAGCCGCCGCCGCGCTCGCAAAACGTGCTCACCGTGCCGTCCGACTCAATCTTGTAGATCTTCCCGTTGTTTGAGTCGGACACGAAGCAATATCCGGACGAATGCCAGGCGACTTTATAGCCTCCGTCGAGCAGCGCGATCTGCTGCGCGTCGTTTTCGCCCAGCGCGGTCTCCGTTTGCAGCGCCTGCGCCAGCGCCGCCGCAGAGTACTTCAGCAGCGCGAAGCTGTTCGGCGGGGGCGGGTATGCGCCGGTCCCCCTGACGTAATAGAGATTCCCGCTGTCATCGACGTCGATGGGGCCGGACGGCGTGTCCGGTATCTCGACCACCACCGTCCTGATCCCGGTATCCAGGTCCCAGTGATAAATCCTGTTGGGGCCGGACTCCCATGTCTGGGGGTTGTATTCGGGGTTCGCGCTGAGATAGCAGTAGTGGTCGTCGATGAAGGAGAGGTCGTTGTTGTACGCAACGGTCGCGATCTGCACCACGCTGTGGCCGGAAAGATCGATGTGGCGGATGACGCCGTTACTGCTCTCGCCGAAGATGGCAAACCCGCCCGAAGGACTCACCCGGACGAATGAGCCGTAGACCCCCGACCCGAGCGCGTAGAGCTGCTGCGGGGCCGAGGGCACGCCGTCACCGTTCGCATCGACCTCGACGAGGTAGCCTGTCGTGGGATACCCAAGATCCTGGTAGATGCCGAGGATATCACCCCCCGGTAGGTAGTCGATCCCGCCGCCGCAATTCGCGTTGATCGACTCCACCGTGTATCCCATCGGGACTTGGATTTGCGCCGGACTTTCCGCGACGGTCAACGCTGTCAACAACAGAAACAACATCCGTGCCTTGTGCATCACTGCCTCCTTTCACGTTGATACGCTTGCGTCCTGTCTCGTGTATACGAAAGCTGCCCCCCCCGCAACTCATGAAAGGAACGACGGTTTTCACGACGCTCATGAGGCATGCCGGATTCGTGAAAAAAAAGACCAGCTCTTCCGGTGGGGGATGGCTGGTCTTCCGACATTCAAGGACCTCTCCTACCCCGAAGAAGCACCCCATGAGGTATCCTGGCTTGCGGTTCGCACACATCATTCCCGGGCCTTCCCAGCGCAGCAACCGAGGATCCTCGATTTGAATCCTCGATCCATTGCACCAGTGACCTGGGAGCGTGTCCATCGCCGCTCACAGTTGCGGGGGCAGCAGCGGAATTTCACCGCTTTCCCTCAATTGAAACGCGCATTTTTCAAAGAACGTCACTTCCGCAGACCGGTGTTACACACAGAAATCGATGCGGCGCATGCCCCACAACCTCGAAGCGCCCGCGCCGCTACTCCTTGATGGTAAACCTGGCGCTCACGTCCAGGAAGGCGCTCCCCCGGCCCGTGATCGGGCCACACAGGTCGAAAAACGCGGCGACGATCTCATACTCCCCGCGCGGGGCGCCCGCGGGGATGGCAACCGAGACGAGCCTGTAGTTGAACGGGGCCGCGAGCCCAGGCATGAACGTCACGAACGGCTCTACGGGGCCGAGCGTCACCGCGTCGATCATCGAGCCGTCCGGCAAGATGAACACCGAATATACGGAGAACGGCAGGCGGATCGTCTCGTACAGGGCGAAGTCCGCCGTCATCGTCCGCCCCGGAGCGAATAAGGGCGCATTGAGTCTGATCTCTGCTTGGACATCGGGTGTGGGGGTGGGGGTGGGCGTCACAGTCGGTTCGGGGGTGGGAGTCCCTCCGAAGGCCTCGTAGTTGACAGCGACGACCGCGTCAAGATCGAATCCGGCATTGTAGCCGGAGAAGTAATTGCCCGGATCGTCGATCGGCGTTCCGTTGCGATCGAGCATCTCCGATGAGGTTCCTGGTTTTCCGGTGTCGGTAAGCCGGATGTAGCACGCCCAGTCGAGGCCTATGTCCAACAGGTCAAAAGAATCGCCTCCCGATACCGACGGGTCCGACGGGTCGATGCCGGTGTCCGGGAGGGCGAGAACCGGCATCACGCCCGCCATTCCTCTCCATCGTTCTTCGGGAGAGGCTGCAGGAGTATATTCCATCTCGAACGCATAGTAGTTGACCCCGTCCTTGCCTGCCTCCACGCGCGCGGTTTCGGCGAATATTTCGGGTCCGCCGGCGATGTAGAAAGAATTTTCGAAAATTGTGAAGTCCACTCCCGGCCCATCGATTATCCGCCCCTTCGAGAACTTAAGGGTTATGGACCCACCGTCGCCCAGCGAGGCCACATCCCAGGTGCCCCCCGGGTAGCCCAATACGATATCTGGAAGCGCAGCATGACCGTATGAAGCGCCCGGGGCGAAATTCGTCGCGTACACCTCGTCGGCGCCGGGGCCGGCGAAAACAGGCACGGCTGTGCCGGCCTGACATGCCGCTGTGATGATCATATACATCACCGTCCGTAATGCGCTTGTATCTCTCCGGTTCATTCGAGTTCTCACTGGCGTTCGCGGAATGCAATGCGGAAACAATTTGCCCTCCAGGAAATGCGCGCGGGTCGCCGCAGATCCACTGGCATTTTGAAAACTAAATATTCCGACGCACGATCTGCTGCCATGGCCAGATATATCTCCGGTTACGAACAAAAAAACCCCATCCTCACG
Source organism: Chlamydiota bacterium (assembly GCA_012729785.1). Lineage (NCBI taxonomy): Bacteria > Pseudomonadati > Chlamydiota > Chlamydiota bacterium. The sequence goes on from JAAYCL010000013.1 coordinate 4,754, forward strand.
AGGAGAATGGGGCTTCGATAGCCGCCACAAGCAACAATGCCTTTCAGCAGGACGCATTGCCGCATCCCTGATGGCATCAGGCTGCTACTCACTCAATCCCAATCGCGAGGATCATGTGTGAACATTTGCTCTGATTCGTCTTCTGGCTTCCGGGCCTACCCACGTCTGAACAGCCTTCCCATCCCCGAAACAGGACAGTGACTGCCCATGGGTGTTGAACACCGGTTACAGCAGCGCGTCTGCGGCGGATTTTCACCGCACTTCCGAGAAATCAGAGCAGATACACTTGAGAAAGAACCGCTGAATATAGTTAGTTAACCAAATATCTCTTTCCAGAGTCAACACAAATATTATTGTTCCGGATCAATAAAAGCCGGACCAGTGGGAACAATTAAAGATCGGCAACCACGAGTACGCGGCGGCGATGGTCTCCGGGTGCAGCGGGACGAGCACTGGAGTTTGCCCTGACGCCGTTCTGATCGCCCCATCCCGCGCATGGCCCCCTCCCGACGCTCGCCGGCATGCCCGACGCCTGCGGCACCGCCGAAAACCTCCAAATAATATGAGGTGATGGGAGGAAGTGCTGATCAGGCGAGGGTGACGAAGGAGGGATGAGTGGAGAGGCGGTAGCCCTTGGAACGGTCGCATTCGATGAACTTCTCGCCGTCGCGGTCGCGGAGGGCGGGGCGGAGGCGGTCGCGGAGCTGGCTGTAGCGCTGGCGGTGCTCGACGTCGATGTCTAAAGCTTGTCCATGAAATCCTCAGGCGCTATCCTCGCCTGCCTGAGGATCCCACGAAGGGCGCCGATCGCGAGTTCCTTGTGGAGGGGGACCACGCAGCCGATGTCCCCCTTGGGAGTCCTCTTCCGGTGGACGATGTGGCTCCCGCGCTGTCGCGCCTGAACGAAACCGCAACGCTCCTGCGCCCGGACGGCCTCTCCGCCGGATACGCGCCGGAGCTTAGGCATGCGCGACCTCGAAGGTGGTAACGAGGGGAGGGCTTGTTTCGGCGATCGGAAACTCCTCGAGATATAGCTCCGTCGCTTCCTTGAGGTTGGTAATCGCCTCCTCGACGGTGTGGCCCTGGCTCACCGTGCCGACCTCAGGGCACTCGGCGACATAGAGGTTCGCCTCTTTGTGAAGGATTGCGGTAAAGGTCTTGTAGGTCATATGGGCACCCCCACATGGTTATTGCGCCTCAAGATGGCGTGGCACTCAAGCCAATCTCCGCGTTAACAGAAAAGGGGGAGGCCGGAATGGCCTCCCCCTGGAAATCTCTGGCGGGGACGACGGATGTCCCGGAGCGTTGCCAGTGATTATCGATACGGTGAAAATTGCATTCAGGACGGTCCGAGACGGACATAGGAGGATATGCGTGTGCAGGGCGTAAAGGGCGCTGCTGGCACGGCGAGGCGAGGGCGTGAACCATCGGGCATCAGGTGCCTTACACGGTGTTCAGGAGTCGGCCGTGTTAGGCAACTTCATATTGCCTCGCGTTGCCTAACGGGGTAAGATAGTCTCCGAGATGTTAGGCAACCGGGGGTGATGGATGAGCGCGCTGAGACCCATTTTGAAGGAAGAACGGCAGCGGCTCGAGTGCCTGTGCCGCAGATACCGGGCGGAGATAGGAAAGCTCCCGAAGGGGTCCATCTCGGAAAAGGACAGGAAGGGTCGTCTCTACGCCTATCTCGCGTTCAGGGACAGAGGGAAAGTCGTCTTCAGATACCTTGGGGGGGTCCGGTCGGCGCAGGTGGCGGAGATGAGGGAGAAGATCCAGTCCCGGAGGCAATTCGAATTGCTTTTCAAGAAGGCGCAGGCCAATCTCAAGGAACTGAAGAGGGCTCTCCGTGAGTGAGCAACGCCGGCTTTCCCTCAAGGTGCTCAAGGAGTTCCACAAGGCGGGCGTCCTGAAGGACCTCGTCCTCATCGGAAGCTGGTGCCACTACTTCTACCGGGCTTACTTCAACGATGCCCCGGAGATACCCCTGGTGCGTACACTGGACCTCGATTTCCTGATTCCAAAACGACAACTCGCGAAGACAAAGGCCGACGTCCCGGAGGTCCTCGCCGGCTTGGGATTCGAGCCGCTCCGGCAGTATCCGTCCGGCCTCGTGAAGTACGGGCACCCCGACCTCGAGGTTGAATTCCTCGTGCCGGAGCGGGGGAGGGGAGAGGACAGGCCGGTCAGGATTGATGCGCTGGGCATCAATGCACAGGCACTCAGGTTCCTCGGCATCCTGGGAGACCACACGATGGAGGTGAGGCACGAAGGGCTTCCGATCCGGCTCCCCGAACCCGCCGCGTACGTCCTGCACAAGTTCATCATCGCCCGGCGGAGGGCACGGCCGGAGAAGGAGGAGCGGGATCTTCTCGCCGCGAAGGAGCTGGGCGAGTTCCTCCTTGGAGATGCGGTTCAGCGGGTTAAGCTGCGGGAGATATTCACGGACCTCCCGCTGAAGTGGCGGCGAAAGGTCCTCGACAGCGTGAAGAGCGAGTCCAAGCCCTTGTACGATTGTCTGACAAACCCCTTCTGAGATCTGCTGGCCGCGACGGCACTCGCCTTCGGAGAACCCGTTTTCGCCACCGGCGAGCGAAAAGGGGGAGGACCTAAGTGGCAATAGATCCTCCCCTTGAAAAATGCTGGCGGGGACGACGGATGTCTCGGAGCGTTCCCAGTGATTATCGATACCGTGAGGATCGTGTTCCGGACTGTCCGGGACGGGCATAGGAGGATATGCCGCGGCAGTCGCAGAACGAGATGCCTGGCAAGGTACGGCTGTGGCATTTGGGCAGCGTCAACAGCCGAGGATCCATGCGAGCAGGATCGCCAGGAGTCCAGATGCGAGCGTCACGAGCACCCAACTGGACAGCACCACCAGCAGGAGCCTCGAGTTGAGCGCCCTCGATCCTTTGGCGACCCCCACTCCCGCGACCGCCCCCACGATCGCCTGTGCCGAGGAAACCGGGACGTGCAGATGGGTGAAGATGTGCAGGACGATCGAGTGGGCGAAGACCGCGACGAGCGCGGAGAAGGGGTCCAGCGCCGTGATCCTCTCCCCGATGGTCCGCATCACCTTCCGGCTGTAGGTGAGGGCCCCGAGCGCGATCCCCGCCCCGCCGGTCAGGGCGGCAAGGAACGCGGCCATCGACGTCGAGGGATCGCCGAACAGGCCCGCCTTGAAATAGGGGCCGGTGGTGACGACGACGTTGTTCGCGCCGAGCGTGTAGGCCCCGTAGCACCCGCTGACGACGAAGCCGGCCTTGTAGATCGCGCTCAGCAGCGCCGCGTTGGACACCCTCCGGAGGAGGGGGGCGGCGCCCCTCAGGCACACGAAGGCGATGAGCGCGGCGAAGACGGGCGTGACGGCCCAGCAGAGGGCCCACCCGCCCAGCTTCGCCCACTCCGACCCGGCGGCGCCGCTCGACCAGACCGCGGCGCCCATCATCCCCCCCGCGGCGGCCTGGGAGGCGGAGGCGGGCAGGCTGAGATAGGTCAGGACGAACATCGCCGCCGCCGCGGCCCCCGTCGAGGCGAGGGCCAGGCGCGGCGAGACGGAGCCGGAGAATGAATACGACTCGTACAGCGCGGGTCCCTCCGCCGCCGCGCCGATGGTCGCGAAGACCGCGATGAGGATGACGGCCGTCCTGAACCGCATCGAGCGCGTTCCCACGGCGGTGCCGAACACGTTGGCGCTGTTGTTCGCGCCGAGGCTCCAGGCGAGGAAGAGACCCCCAATGAGCGTGGTGCCGACGTACATAGGGTGCCTGTCGTGAGCGGTTACGGACGGAGGAGGACGACCAGCTTCTTCAGGGACATATCCATCGCGTAGAGGGCGTCCGTGAGCGGCGCCAGGAACACGGCCTCGCCGAGGTTCTGGTCCCGGGCCACGTCCTCGAACCGGGCTATCCTGGCGAGGGACCCCTGCAGTGTCTCGCCGGCCTTCCGCATATCGGTGCCCAGGTACGCCCAGGCGCACAGGAAGAGCTCGACGATCCCCCCCAGCGCGATGAAGACGTCCGAGAGGTTCGCGAGCTTGTATCGCTCCTCGGCCTTGAGCGACGCGAGGAATGCGACGAGGTCGTCCAGGTGCCGGGAGAGGGTCACCAGGCCGCCGGATATCTCGAGGAAATGCGGACGGAAGAACGGCAGCGTGTCGTTGTGCGCCAAGTCCCTGAACGCCGCCGTGTGAAGCTCGGCCATCTCGCCGCGCAGGGAGGACGGCGTGGACAGGAGGTCCGGCCTCCGGAGCGTTTCGACGATCCGCGCGTGCAGGGCGTTGATCTGCCGTTCGATGATGGACATCGACTTGATGGAGAGAATCATCGCCTCCTCCTCCCGATGGTGGACTACCCGCGTCGCTTCACCGCCATATCGACGAGCAAGTTACGTGCCAACGGTTCGCCGAGCGCGGATTCGCCGATTGATTGCGAGCCGGGCAGGCGGAGAAGGGATGCGGATCGAAGGCGACGCGGGACCGATGGCGAGGCGGGAGGACGGACGAACAGGCGCCTATGTGCAGCGCCCTGCACACAGGATGCAACGCCTTGCACGGCAGTGCGCTCAGGTGATCTGATATTCCTTCAGCTTGTACTGGAGCTTCCGGAGGCTGATGCGGAGGCGTTCCGCCGCCTTGGCCCTGCTGCCGTTCTCCTGCTGGAGGACCTTGAGTATCACGTCGCGTTCGAAATCCCCGAGCAGCTTCCGGAGCGGCGCGTCCCTGGTCTCCGCGGGAGGGGGGACGATGGAGGCGAGATTGCGCAACCGTGTCGGAAGGAGGTCCACGGTGAGCACGGGTGATTCCATAAGGATGAACGCCCGTTCGATCACGTTCTCCAACTCGCGGACGTTGCCGGGCCAGGGGTACTCGCGGAAGATCTCCCGCACGTCGGGGGATATCTCCGGGACCGCCTTGCGCCACCGCTCCGCGTACCGCTCGAAGAAATGCCGCGCGAGCGGTTCGATGTCCTCCGTCCTCTCGCGGAGGGGAGGCAGATGGATTTCCACCACGTTCAGGCGCCAGTAGAGGTCCTCCCTGAAGAGACCCTTGTCGACCATCTCCCTGAGGTTCCGATTCGTCGAGGCGACGATCCGCACGTCCACCGCCGTCTCGCGATTCGAGCCGAGCTTCACGAATGTCTTCTGCTCGAGGACGCGGAGGAACTTCGCCTGGAGCGCGAGGCCGAGCTCGCCGATTTCGTCGAGGAAGAGCGTGCCGCCGGTCGCGTACTCGAACTTGCCCTCGCGGTCCTGCAGAGCGCCGGTGAAGGCTCCCTTGACGTGGCCGAAGAGCTCGCTTTCGAGTAGCGGCTCCGGTATCGCCGCGCAATTGATGGGCACGAAGCGGTTCCTCCCGCGCGGGCCCGAGTAGTGCAGGGTTCTCGCCGCGAGCTCCTTCCCCGTGCCGCTCTCGCCCGTGAGGAGGACGTTCGAGTCGGAATGGCGCAGCCTCTTGATGAGATTCAGCACCGGGAGCATCGCCGGGCTCGTGCCGATGAGTGCCTCATTACCATGCAGGGAAGGAATCTCCGCCCGCGGAGCGATGGTCCCCTGTTGAACGCACAGGCGCTCCTCCTCTTTCTTGACCACGGCGAGCAGCTCTTCGGGGTCTATCGGCTTTATTAGGTAGTGGTCCGCGCCTGACTTCAGCGCGCTCACCGCGTTCTCGACCGTCGCGTAGGCGGTGAGGATGATAATGATCGCGTCCCGGCCGGAGCCCCGGATCGCGGGGATGATCTCCAGGCCGTTGCCGTCTGGAAGCCGGACGTCGACCACGTAGATGTCGCACCTTTCCGAGCGGATCCGGTCCCTCGCCTCCGCGAAGGTGTACACGCACGCGGGCTCGTATCCCTTCTTCGAGAGAAAGCGACCGAGGTTGTCGCAGGCCACTCGTTCGTCCTCTATGATCAGCACCTTTTTCACACGTTCCCCCCCTCGCGGTACGCCGGTAGGGAAATCCTCACGGTCGTTCCCACCCCTTCCTCGGATTCGATGTCGAAATCGCCGGCGTGCGCCTGGACGATCCGCATCACGGAGGAGAGGCCGCAGCCCGTCCCCCCGGGCTTGGTCGTGAACGGAAAGTCGAAGAGGCGCGCCCGCTCCTCCGCGCCCATCCCGACGCCGGTGTCGCGCACGGCGATGACCACGCGGTCCCCGCTGCGCGAGCCCGCGATGGCGAGTTTGCCCCCCGGTTTCATCGACTGGCACGCGTTCAGCAGCAGGTTAAGCAGGGCCTGGCGGAACCGGTTCGGGTCGACCTCCGCATGCAGCCCGGTCTCCAGGTCGAGTTCGATCCATATCCCCAGCATCTCCACCTGGGGCGCGGCGAGCGCGAGCACCGCGCGGATCTCCTCCGCGAGGTCCGATCTGGTCTTCTTCAGGACGAGGCTGCCCCCCGCCTCCACGAAGTCCCGTATGGTCTGATCGAGCCGCTTGATCTCCGAGTGGACGCACTCAATCTTCTCGATGATACCGGGGGGGGCTAAGGCCGCATCTCCGACCTCCTCCCTGAGCAGGCGGAGCGTGATCTCCATCGAGTTGAGGGGGTTCCGCACCTCGTGCGCGAGTTCGGCGGTCACCTGCCCGAGGATGGCGAATTTCGCCGCGACGATGAGCTGCTGCTGCGTCCGCATGATCTTGTCCTGCGATTTCTTGAGTTCGGACACCATGCTCTTGAAATGCCGCGAGAGCTCCTGGAACTCATCCCAGCGGAGGTTGGGTATCTCCGCGTCCATCTCGCCTTTGGAGACGCGGTCTATGACCGTAAGCATCCTCTTCAGGGGGGAGGAGAAGCTTCTGCTCAGGGATACGGCCAGAAGAAAGGCGAAGGCGCACGTTACGAGGAAGGAGAATGTGACGATGAGCTGATTGGCCCGCAGGGGCTTCAGGACGGCGGCCCTTTCTCTCCAGAGGAGGATGCTCCCGAAGAAGGAGCCGTTCCGATGGTAGAGCGGATTGGAGACCCCCCACATCTCCTCGCCGTGCAGGGCGAAGACTGTCCCCGTCAGCCGGGCGCCGTCCCTCGAGACGGCGTGCGGGAAGTCAGTGGTCACCTGCAGGGCGCGGGGAGATGTGCTGGCGATGAGGGTGCCTCTCTCGAAGAACGCGATGTCGAAGCCCGTGATCGTCTTGTAGATGTCCAAGAAATCCCTGTTCAGTAGGACCCCCGTCATCAATGTGCCCGCGGATGCGCCTCGGACAGCCTGGATCGGGGCGACCGCCCGCAGGGCGATCCCGGATGCGCCATACTCGATGTCCGCGTCCTGCCTGCCTTCCAGCGCGTTCCGTATGATGAGTTGCGATGATTTGGATTCCCCGTGCTCCTGGGGGCGGTGGGCCTTGGCCAGGACGTGCCCGCTGGAATCTCCCACCTCGAGCAGGTCCAGGTTTGAATACCGATAGAGTTCGGCGAGGCGCTCCATCAGAGCGCCGCGGTTCCGATCAGCAACCGCCGCGGCGATGCGTTGGTCCGCCGAGTAGACCTCGGCCAGTCGGAGGAGACTGTCCGATCTGCGCGTCAACTCCTCCGTCACTCCGCGGGCAACGCGTTCCGCCTGGGAATGGAATTCACTCTGCGCCGTCCTTTTTAGGAACGTCTGGAAGAGCGCGAACGAGAGGAGAATGGGGACGGCGACGGTGACGAGGAAGCTCGCATACAGACTGGCGCGGTAACTTAGACGCATCGTTTTCCTACGATCAAAGGCGTTTTGCGACACAGTGTAGCACAATTGCGCGGTGCCGATGGCGGTTACCGCGGAAGAGGAGGAGAGACGGGAAAGGGGGCGGCCCTATCGATGATAGGGCCGCCCCCTGGAAATCGCTGGCGGGGACGATCCCGGTCTGCAGACCGGGACAACCGACGGATCGTCAGTATCGGCGGAGATAAAAAGAGAGCCCGTAAGGGCTCTCTTTTCATTTCTGGCGGGGACGACGGGGCTCGAACCCGCAACCCTCGGATCGACAGTCCGATACTCTAACCAGTTGAGCTACGTCCCCACTGCAACGCTGTCACACTATACCAAACGTCCCCGGAAAGGCAATCGGATATCTGCGGGGGTTCCGCGGGGAGATCCTCGGGCGATGAGGCGGGGCGAGGGGCGAGGCATGGACGCCCGGATGCCCGTGTATCTGGGTATTCCGGGGCACGGTCGCTTCCGCCTCCCCCGCGGGATAATCGGCGGTGCGGATTCCGTTAGGGGGCGGGCGGATCGAGCGCGTGGGCCGTGCGGTCCGGTCCGGAGAGGCAGAAAAGCGCCCCGCGTCGAGAGGTGGGGCACGGCCTCGCGCACCGAGGGGAGAAGGGGGGATTGGCCAAATTGCACGATGCCCTGTGGGGGGTAAAAATACCCCCCCCTGGGGGATTGTCCGGAGCGCAGACGATGCTATAATTCAAACAAACGACTGCGTACGTGTTCCGGCGTCGGGGAGCAAAGGATGAAGCAGGGAACGTTGAAACAGAAGAGTTGCAGGGGCGATCTCAGCCGGGAACTCGGGGCGCTCCGGCACAAGATCCAGTACGCCCTTCTGCTTATCACAGTAGTTCCCATTATCATCTATTCCGCGTTCATGATCCGCTATGTCCCTCCGCAGACGATCGAGTTGTTCCCGGTCGCCGTGCTGCTTTTGGCGACGATGGCGCTGATGCTGGGGGGGACGCGGATCATCCTGAACCTCGTCGGCTCGGTCATACCCTCCGGAAGCGACGAGACGCGGGCCCGTTCGCTGGCGCGTGCGCTTCTTCGCGGCGCCGGGGGCGGCTCGGTGCGCCGGACGATGGTCCAGGCGGTCTCCCTCATCGGCGTGATTCCCCTCCTGGCGTTCGGCTACGTGGTCGTGAAGTACGTGCTCCCCCTCCGGACGGAGGAGAACATACCGCTCATCGTCGTGAGTCTCGCGCTCGTCGTCACGCTCGGCATGCTGCAGGTCTACCGGATCACCTATCGCATCCTGTCCATCGCCGCGGATGCGCGGAGGGTGCGCACGGAGAGCGGCCCCCCGGGAAAAGACAGGGGGCGCGACGAGATCAGCGGCATCTCCAAGGACCTCGGTTCGATCGCGGAGAAGCTCTCGCTCCGGGTCTCGGAGATCAGGCGCACCCGCGCATTCGTCGAGCGGCTTCCGCTCCCGATGCTGGTGTTGGACGAGGCGGGCGCGATCGTGTTTTCCAACCGCGCCGCGCAGGAGCTCCTCGGCTACGGGGAGGAGGAGCTCGCCGGCAGGGAGGCAAGGTCCCTGTTCGCCGAAGAGGCGGAGACGGCGTGGCTCCGCGGGGAGGGGGGGGGCGCGGTCCGGGAGACCCTCTGGGTCCACCGCAGCGGGGCGACGCTGCCCGTCGCCGTGCGCGTCGGCCCTCTCGACGACGGGAGATGCGCCGGAGGATCGGTGCTCGTCGCCATCGACATCGCCGAGCGGAAACGGGTCGAGGATTCCCTGCGCGCGAGCGAGGAGCGTTACCGGAGCATCTTCAACGATTCCCCGATCTCCCTCTGGATGGAGGATTTCTCGGCGGTCCGGGGAAGGATCGACGAGCTCAGGCGCGCGGGGGTCGAGGATTTCGCGCGCTATTTCGATGAACATCCCGAGGAGGTCCGCGGCTGCGCCTCGCGGGTGAGGATCGTGGACGTGAACAGGACGACCCTCGCGATGTACGAGGTCGACCGCAAGGAGGAGCTGACGCGCGATCTTGCCGGCCTCTTCAGCCCCGAGATGCTCGTCACCTTCGCCAGGGAGCTCCTCGCCGTCGCCGCCGGCCACACGCGGTTCGAGGGCGACGCGGTCGCCCTCACGCGAAAGGGGAGGCGCAAACAGACGAGCCTCACCTGGACGGTCGTGCCCGGGCACGAGTCCACCTACGGCAGGGTTCTGGTCTCCATCATCGACATCACGGAACGCGTGCGTGTGTTCGCGGAACTGAAGCGGGAGCGCGACACGCTCCGGAAGTACATGGACCTGTTCAAGGCCATCCTCCTTGTCCTCTCTCCGGATGGACGGGTGCAGCTCGTCAACGGGACCGGGTGCGAGATCCTCGGGTATCCCGAGCGGGAGATCGTCGGGAGCGACTGGGTCGCCCGCTTCATTCCTCCGCGGCTGCGGGAGGAGATACGCGGCATCTTCATCAAGGTGATTGCCGGGGATGTGGCGATGGTCGCCCAGCACGCCAACCTGGTTTTGACGCGCGGCGGGGAGGAACGGCTGATCGAATGGCGGAACACCCTGCTCGACGACGGGAGCGGCTCGATCATCGGGATGCTCTGCTCAGGGTACGACGTGACCGAGCAGAAGCGGATGGAGGAGTACCTGTTCCGGGTGAGGAAGCTGGAATCGGTGGGCACGCTGGCGGGAGGGATCGCCCACGACTTCAACAACCTCCTCGCCGGCATCGTGGGGTACGCCTATCTCGCCCGGGGGAGCCTCTCCGCGGGCAGCCGCGCCGCGGCGGACCTCGACGCGATCGAGCGCCTCGCGATGCGCGGCTCGGGCCTGACAAAGGCGCTTCTGGCCTTCGCGCACGGCGGCGACTACCATCCGGAACCGCTCGACGCGAACCGCTGCGTGGAAGAGGTGCTGCCGGCGATCCGCGGCACCGCGGGCCACGGCATCGAATGCAAAATGGAACTCGCGCCCTCCCTCCCGCACGTCTTCGTGGACAGGAGCCAGTTCCGCCAGTGCCTGGCGAATCTCTGCATCAACGCCTGCGAGGCGATGCCCGGGGGCGGCACGCTGACGGTGAGGACCGGGCGCGTCTCCTCCGACGCCGCGTTCCTGGCGGCGCATCCCGGGGTCGACGGAAGAACGTTCGTCGCCGTGGCCGTCTCCGACACGGGTGTCGGGATGGACGCCGCGACGAAGGCGCGCATCTTCGACCCGTTTTTCACCACCAAGGACAACAAGACAGGCAACGGGCTCGGGCTTCCGATGGTGCACGGCATCGCGGAGCGCGCGGGGGGGATCCTCGAGGTGGAGAGCGCCCCCGGGAAAGGGAGCACCTTCACCCTCTACATCCCCGTGCGGGAGGGCGGGATTGCGCAGGAGGCCCCGGCGCGCGTCCCCGCCGCCGGCGGGAAGACGATACTGCTGGTGGACGACGAAACCGACTTCCGGAACTGCGCGGCACGCTGGCTCGCCCGTCTGGGGTACCGGGTCATCGAGGCCTCCAGCGGCGAGGCGGCCGTGGAGATCTTTGAAACGCGGAAAGACGAGGTGGGGCTGGTGCTCCTCGACATGGTCATGAAGGGCGCGGGCGGCGCGGAGACGTTCCGGGAGCTGCGCTCCCGCAACCCCGGCCTCCGGGTGCTCATCTGCTCCGGATACGCCCTCGACGCCACATGCCGGGATCTGATCAGCAACGGGGCCCTCGGATTCGTGCAAAAGCCGTTCGAGCACGCCGCGCTCGCGGCCCGTATCCACGAGATCCTCGGCCCGGGGATGCCGGGGGAGGCGGAGGAAAGGTGAAGGCGCGACCCGGGGAGATATCGCTTATTTTTCTGTCAGTCAACTGATTCCGCGTTGTACAAATCGGGTTTTTGCTGTTGACGCCGGGCGCACTTTATTATAAGGTAAGCTCGAATCTGCGCCGGGTCCTCCAGAGTGGGTACCTACCCACTTTTTTTTTTGATACCGCGCGGACGGGCGGATCATCCGGAAGGCGCCCGGCCGGCGACCGGCGCGGCCGTTTGACGACCATGCTGCGGGTCCCGCGCCCGGCGCGCGGGAGAGGGAGGTCACGACAATGAATGGCGAACTGCTGGCCGTTTTCGAATATCTCGAGCGGGAAAGGGGAATCAGCCGGGACGTGCTCATCGAGGCGGTGGAGAGTTCGCTGCTCTCCGCGGCCCGGAAGGGGGTCGAGCAGGCCAAGAACCTCCGGGTGGAGATAGACCGGGAGACCGGCGCCGTCCGGGCGTTCGCCGAGATGCGCGTCGTCGAGACGGTCTCGTCCAAGGACGAGGAGATCACCCTCGAGGAGGCGCGCAAGACCGATCCCGAGGCGAAGATCGGCGACTCCGTCTCCGTGGAGATCCTCACGAAGAACCTCGGGCGCATCGCCGCCCAGAGCGCCAAGCAGGTCATCATCCAGCGCATCCGCGAGGCGGAGAACAAGATCGTCTACAACGAGTACAAGGACCGCGTCGGCGACATCATCACCGCGGTGGTCCGGCGCTACGAGCGGGGGAACGTCATCCTCGACCTCGGGAAGACCGAGGCGGTGCTTCCGGCGAAGGAGCAGTGCCCGCGCGAGAGCTACGGCCTGGGGAGGAGATACAAGGTCTACGTCGCGGAGGTGCGCGAGGGCGCCAAGGGCCCCGAGATCATCGTCTCGCGGAGCCATGACGAACTGCTCCGAAAGCTGTTCGAGCTCGAGGTCCCCGAGATCGGCGAGGGGAGCGTACAGATCAGGGGGATCGCCCGTGATCCCGGCTACCGCGCCAAGATGGCGGTGAGCTCCGCCAGCGACAAGGTCGACCCGGTGGGGGCCTGCGTCGGCATGCGCGGCGCGCGGGTGAAGGACGTGGTCCACGAGCTCAACGGGGAGCGGGTGGATATCATCCGGTGGAACGAGGATCCCGTGGTTTTCCTCACCAACGCCCTGAGACCGGCGCGTCCGAGGGAGATCCGGATCGTCGCCGAGGGCCGCGCCGAGATCATCGTCGACGACGACCAGTTCGCCCTGGCGGTGGGGAAGAAGGGCCAGGGTATACGGCTGGTGTCGAAGCTGACCGGATGGAACGTCGACATCAAGAAGGCCGGCGACATCGCGCGGGAGGAGCAGGAGGCGGAGGTCCCGGTGCGGGATCTGGGGGGGCTCGCCCCCAAGGTCGTCGCCGCGCTCGAGGAGCACGGTTACACGACGGTGGGCGCCCTCAGGAAGGCGGATATCAAGAAGCTTCTCGAGATCCCCGGGATCGGCGACAAGACGGCGCAGAAGATCGTGCATGCGGCGGCCGAGTTCCGCTTCCCCGAGCCCGAACCCGCCCCCGTGGAGCCCGCAACGGGGCCCGCGGACGAGGGGGCCGCCGCGGAATCGACTGGCGGAGACGCCGTTTCGGCGCCCGCCGCGGAGGAGTCGGCGGACGGGGAACCGCCCGCGGAGGGAGGCGCCGAGAGGCCGGCGGAGGGCATCCAGGAGGAAGGCGCGAGGCAGGGCGCCGCCGTTCCGGATGAGACCGAACTGACGGATGCATCCGCTCCCGCGGAGTCGGGCGAGGCGGCCGGAGACGGCGGCCCCGCGGACAAGGCGGGAGAGGACGCTTCAAACGAGAGAGGCGTGAGTGATGCGGGCTGAGACAGCCGTCCGCTGATCCGGCGAAGGGGAGGGGCGTAACGTGCGCGTGAGAATATACGATCTGGCCAGGGAGCTAGGCGTCGAAAACAAGGATGTCATCGCGCGCCTTGCCGCGATGGGCGTCGCGGTCAAGAGCCACTCCAGCAGCATCGACGAGGAGACCGCCGCCCGCCTGCGCGCGGCCTACGCCTCTCCCGCCGGCCCGAAACCCGCGGCGCCCGCAAAGCCTGCGGCGCCCGCGAAACCCGCCCCCCCGAAGGCCCCGGGCGCCAAGCCCGCGGCGCCCGCGAAGCCCGCCCCTGCAAAAACCCCGGCCGCTCCGGCAGCCGCAAAGGCTCCGGCCGCCAAGCCCGCGGCGCCCGCGAAGCCTGCACCTGCAAAAACCCCGGCCGCTCCGGCAGCCGCAAAGGCTCCGGCCGCCAAGCCCGCGGCGCCCGCGAAGCCTGCACCTGCAAAAACCCCGGCCGCTCCGGCCGCCAAGCCGGCCGCTGCTCAGGCGCCTGCCGCGCCGCTCCGCCCGGTCAGCGTTTCGATGCCCATGAACGTGCGCGCGCTCGCGGAGGCGATCTCGGTCAAGCCCGAGGAGCTGATCCGCACGCTCATGAAGTTCGGCGTGATGGCCTCGATCAACCAGAATCTTGACGCCGCGACGATAGAGGTCGTCGCGCACGAGCACGGTGTCGCGGTGGAGTTCGCCGCCGCCCCGGCGTCCGGCGAGGAGGAGTTCAAGGACGACCCGAAGGATCTCGTCCCGCGGGCCCCCGTGGTCACCTTCATGGGGCACATCGACCACGGCAAGACCTCGCTCCTGGACGCGATCCGCAAGAGCAAGGTCGTGCACGAGGAGTCCGGCGGCATCACCCAGCACATCGGCGCATACGAGGCGGCGCTGCCGAAGGGCCGCATCACCTTCCTCGACACCCCCGGCCACGAGACGTTCACCGCGATGCGCGCGCGCGGCGCCGACATCACCGACATCGCCGTGCTCGTCGTCGCCGCGGACGACGGCGTGATGCCCCAGACGCGCGAGGCGATCGACCACGCCCGCGCCGCCGAGGTGCCGCTGATGGTCGCGGTGAACAAGATCGACAAGCCGGGCGCCCAGCCCGAGAAGGTCCGGCGGCAGCTGATGGAGGCCGGCTTCAGCCCCGAGGAGTACGGCGGCCAGACGATCTTCTGCGACGTCTCCGCGGTCACCGGGGCGGGGCTCGATCATCTGCTCGAGATGATCCTGCTCCAGGCCGAGATCCTGGAGCTCAAGGCCAACCCCACCGCCGCCGCGCGCGCCGTGGTCATCGAGGCGCAGATGGACAAGGAGCGCGGGGCGGTCGCGACGGTCCTTGTCCGGCGCGGGACGCTGCGGGTGGGCGATCCGGTCGTTTGCGGGACCTGCGCCGGCAGGATCAAGGCGCTCTTCGACTACCGCGGCGCGAGGATCCGCGAGGCGGGGCCCGCGAAGCCGGTCGAGGTCCTCGGGCTCGGCGGGGTGTGCGAGCCCGGCAGCGAACTGCGCGCGGTCGAGAGTGAGCGCGCGGCGAAGGAGATCGCCGCCGAGCGGCGTCTCGCGTCGGCGTCCGCCGGCGCCGTCCAGGGCAAGATGACCCTCGAGGATCTGTTCACCAAGATCGCGGCCGGCAAGGCCAAGGAGCTGCGGCTCATCCTGAAGGGCGACGTGCAGGGGTCGGTGGAGGCGCTCGGCGACGCGTTGCGCAAGCTCGCCACCGCCCAGGTCGCCGTCAAAACGCTCCGCTGCGCGGTGGGGGACATCAACGAGAGCGACGTGATGCTCGCCTCCGCCTCGGACGCCGTGATCATAGGGTTCCACACGCGCATCGACGTCGACGCGAAGGAGCTGAGCCGCCGGGAGAGCGTGGAGATCAAGCTCTACGACGTCATCTACGAGGCGATCGAGGACGTCAGGAAGGCGATGGAGGGGCTGCTCGAGCCCGCGATCCGCGAGACGGTGATCGGCCGCGCCGAGGTGAAACAGCTCTTCAAGGCCGTGAAGGGGGACCCGATCGCCGGCTGCATGGTCGTGGATGGCAAGGTGCTCGAGAACGCGCGCGCGCGCGTCATCCGGGGGGAGAAGATCGTCCACGAGGGCACCATCCTGTCCCTGCGCCGGTTCAAGGACCAGGTCAGGGAGGTGAAGAGCGGGACGGAGTGCGGTATCCGCCTCGCCAACCTGAAGGACCTCCGCGAGGGGGACGTCATCGAAGTGTACAGGATGGAGAAGATCCCGCAGAAGCTCTGACCGGACGCGAAGCGGGGGCCCGTTTCCCCCTCCCCGCCGTCCGGCTTCCAGGGACCGGGCGTAGCGTGCCGGCTTTTCCGCACGACGCCTCGCGCGTCCGACGTTCACCCCGGGCACCATGGTCATCGGCGTACTCGAGATGCAGCTCAGCATGCCGGGCAACCGGTCCCTCAAGGACAAGCGGCAGGTCCTGAAATCGGTGAAGGACCGGGTCCGCGCCGCCTTCAACGTCTCGATCGCCGAGGTCGCCGAGCAGGAACGATGGTGCGCGGCGCACCTGGCGGCGGCGACGGTGGCGCCGGACCGCGAGCGCGCGCACGCCGTGCTCGAGGCGGTCGCCCGCATGGTGGAGCGCAGAGGCGACGCGGTGCTCGCGGGGTACTGTATCCAGATGCTGTGAGGGCGGACGCGGGATATGAGACGGGATCGTCGTCTCACGGGGACCAGGGCATGGCCAGCCGCAGGATGGAGCGCGTCGAACAGCTTCTGAAGGAGAGTCTCGGCTTCATCTTCCAGCGGGGGCTGAAGGACCCGCGTATCGGGTTCGTCACCGTGACGGGGGTGCGGGCGAGCGCGGACCTCTCGCACGCGAAGGTGTACCTCAGCGTGATGGGGACGGAGAAGCAGAAGGCGGAGACGATGGAGGGGGTCGCAAGCGCCGCGGGCTACATCCAGCGCATGCTCGCCGCGCAGGTGCGCCTGCGGTACATCCCGCACCTTGATTTCTTCATCGACGACTCCACGGACCGGGGGTTCCACATACAGGAGATTCTCGACAAGATCGAGGCGGAGAGGAACGATGGCGCCTGAATCCCCGGCGCGCCGGATCGCGCGACTGCTGCGTGCCCGCCGGTCGTTCCTCGTCTGCGGGCATATCCGCCCCGACGCCGACTGCATCGGCTCGCAGCTCGCCCTCGCCCGCGTCCTCTCCGCGATGGGGAAGCAGGTTGTCGTCTGGCTCGCCGACCCCGTCCCGGAACAGTGCCGGTTCCTCCCCGGCAGCGCGGGGATACGCCTCCCCGACGACCGGGAAGACCCCCCGGGCGAACTCGCCGTCGTCCTCGACACCCCGAATCCGGATCGGCTCGGCCGGATCGCGGGGCGCGTGCTCGCGATGCCCGCGGTGGTGAATATCGAC
The DNA here is from genome assembly GCA_012729785.1 of Chlamydiota bacterium. NCBI lineage: Bacteria > Pseudomonadati > Chlamydiota > Chlamydiota bacterium. The sequence continues at coordinate 21,425 of JAAYCL010000013.1, forward strand.
CACCACCCGAGCAACATCCGGTGGGGCGACCCGCACTGGGTCGAGCCGGGGATGGCGGCCACCGCCGAGTTCATCTACCTCCTCGCCAAGGAGCTCGGGGTTTCGATCGATCGCGATATCGCCGTCTGTCTCTACGCGGGGATCGTCACCGACACCGGGCGGTTCTCCTACGACAACACGACGCCGTTCACGCACCGGGTGGCTGCGGAGCTCGTCGAACGGGGCGCGGATCCGCACGAGACGTACGAGCGCCTCTATGCCTCCCACCCCCCCCGCCGGATGCGGCTGCTCGCGCGGGTGTTGGAGGGGCTCCGGGTGGATCCAGACGGGGCGTTCGCCCGGCTTTGGATCCGGCGCCGCATGTACGAGGAGAGCGGCGCGGGTCCGGAGGACGCGGACGGGTTCATCAACTTCGCGCGCGATCTCGACGGCGTCCGGGTGGCGGCGCTCTTCGAGGAGACGGCCGGGGGCGGCGTCCGCGTGAGCCTCCGGTCGCGCGACGCGGCGGTCGACGTGAACGAGCTTGCCGCCCGGTACGGCGGGGGCGGGCACCCCGGCGCGGCCGGGGCGAACGTCGCGGGCGAGCCGGAGGAGATCGAGCGGAGGGTCTGCGGGGATGTCAGGGCCGCACTCGCCCGCCCCGGAGGAACCGGGCGGGATACTCATCGTGGCGAAGCCGGCGGGGCCGACGTCGCATGACGTCGTGGCGCGCGTGCGGAGCCGATTCCGGTTCCGTAAGGTCGGCCACGCGGGGACGCTCGACCCGTCCGCCGAGGGGGTCCTGATCCTCGGCCTCGGGCGGCGGGCGACGCGGCGGCTCGGCTTCTACCAGGGGCTGGGGAAGGAGTACCTCGCCTCGCTCGAGCTCGGGGTCAGCACCGACACCCAGGACGCCGACGGCGAGGTCACGGCGCGCGGCGAATGGCGCGGGGTGACCGAGGAGGCGCTGCGCGGTGCGCTCGCGGTGCTCGCCGGGGCGCGGATGCAGGTGCCGCCGATGTTCTCGGCGCTGAAGCGGAAGGGGGAGCCGCTCTACCGCCTCGCCAGGAGAGGGGTATCGGTCGAGCGGAAGGCGCGGCCGATCGTCATCGAGGCGCTGGAGCTCGTCGAGTTCGCCCCGCCCGCGGCGCTGCTGCGGGTGCGCTGTTCGAAGGGGACGTACGTCAGGACGCTCTGCGCGGAGATAGGCGAGGCGCTCGGGTGCGGGGCGCACATGCGGGCGCTGACGCGGACGCGGGTGGGAGAATTCACGCTGGAGCGGGCGCTCCCCCTCGACGCGCTGCTCGCCATGACGCGCGAGGAGATGGAGAAGCGGATGCTTCCCGTCGAGGAGGAGTCGTGAGACGCAAGGCGGGAGACGGGGGGACCGTCCCGCGTCTCCTCCCCTGCGTCCCGCGCGGGCGGGTACGGCCGGCGCGCGGCCTGGACGACCCGGCGCTGCGGAAGGCCGGACGCCTCGTCCTCTCGATCGGGGTCTACGACGGCGTGCACCTCGGGCACCGGCGCGTGATCGAGACGCTTGTCCGGGAGGCGCGGCGTCTCCGGGCTACGCCCGCGGTGCTCACCTTCGATCCGCATCCGAAGGCCCTCCTCGGCACGGGGGCGCCCCCGCTGATCGCCGCGCTCGAGCACCGGATCGCCCTCCTCGGCGCGCTCGGGGCGCGCCTGTGCATCGTGCTCCCGTTTTCGCCCGAGATCGCCGCGCTCGACGCGTCCGACTTCGTCCGCCGCCTTCTGGCCGCGGCCGATATCGCCGGCATCGTCGTGGGGCCCCGTTTCGCCTTCGGCCGGCGGAGGGGCGGAGACGTGGCGCTCCTGCGCCGGCTCGGCGAGGCGCACGGCTTCTCGGTCGCCGTGGCGGAGGGGCTGTCGATCGGGGGGCAGGCGGTCAGCTCCACCGCCATCCGCCGGTTGATCAGGCGCGGCGACCTCGCCGAGGCCTCCCGCCTGCTCGGGAGACCGTATTCGCTGCGCGGAACCGTGCAACCGGGCAAGGGGATCGGCAGGACGCTGGGTGTGCCCACGGCGAATCTGGCGCTCGAGGGGGTTCTGGCGCCCCCCCCGGGGGTCTACGCCGCCAGGGTCCTCCTCGGGAAGCGGGTCCGCGACGGGGTGCTCAACGTGGACTTTGGCGGCGCCGTCGAGGTTTACCTGTTCGACTTCAAGGGGGACCTGTACGGCAGGACGCTGGAGCTGTTCTTCGGCGGGCGCATCCGCGCCGAGCGGCGGTTCGCCGATCCGAAAGCGCTCGCCCGGCAGATGCAGCGCGACATTGCATTTGCGCGGGAAATGCTGCATACTAATGCATTACACAGGGGCGGGTCCCGCGCCCGGCGCGGGAATTCCGCGACACAGTCCCTTCCCTAGGCCGGCCGAGTCGCCGACGGCGGGCGTGGAGAAGGGAGCAACAGGAAGAAGGAGGATTCGCAATGGCGATGGATGCACGCAGGAAGGAGGCTTTGGTAAAGGAGCACCGCCTCCACGAGACGGATACCGGTTCGGCCGATGTCCAGGTGGCACTGCTCACGGCGAGGATCAACGACCTCGCGCAGCACCTGAAATCGCACGCGAAGGACCACAACTCGCGCAGGGGCCTCCTGACGCTGGTCGGAAGGCGGCGCAAGCTGCTCGACTACCTTCATCGGGTGAGCGACGAGCGCTACAAGGCGCTGATCAAGAAGCTGGAGCTCAGGAAATAACCCGCGCCGCGATGCGTCCGGCGACCGCCGCAGAGGCGGTCAGGCCGGAGGGGCGCGGGTTTTCGGTTCGAGGAGGCCGCGGGGGCGTTGCGCCCCCGGCAATGGGAACGGGAGAGGAGAAAGGTACGTATATGGTCCACAGGGTATCGACGACGCTGAACGGCAAGGAACTGATCATAGAGACGGGCAAGCTCGCCAAACAGGCCCACGGCGCCTGCACGGTGCGGTACGGGGATACGGTGGTGCTCTGCACGGTCACGGCGGCCCCGCGCCCGCGCGAGGGAGCGAGCTTCTTCCCCCTGACGGTGGACTACCGCGAGAAGACCTCCGCCGCGGGGATGTTCCCCGGCGGCTTCATCAAGCGTGAGGGGCGTCCGACGGAGAAGGAGATCCTCACGATGCGGCTCACCGACCGCCCCCTGCGCCCGCTCTTCCCGAAAGGGTTCAGGCGCGAGGTGCAGATCATGAACGCGGTCCTCTCCGCCGACAACGACAACGACCCCGACGTGCTCTCGGTGGTCGGCGCCGCGGCCGCCTGCCTGCTCTCGCCGCTGCCGTTCACCGAGGCGGTCGGCTGCGTGCGGATAGGGAGGAACGACGGGCGGTGGATCGTTAACCCGTCCTACGCCGAGATCGACGCCAGCGACATCGAGCTCGTGGTCGCCGGGACCGCGGACGCGGTGGTCATGGTCGAGGGGAGCGCATCCGAGATCTCCGAGGCGGACATGGTCCAGGCCCTCTCCGTCGCCCACGAGGAGATCAAGCGGATCGCCGCGGCCCTGGTCGAGCTGCAGTCCAAGGCCGGCGCGGCGAAGGAGGAGGCCGAGGCGGCGGCGCAGCCGGACCAAGCGCTCGCCGCGGCGGTGGAGGAGTTCCTGAAGGACCGGCTTGAGGCCGCCCTGCTCGTCAAGGGCAAGAAGAACCGCGAGGCGAGCCTCGAGGCGCTGCGTCTCGAGACGGTCGCGGCGGCCCGGGAGCGGTTCCCTGAGGCGGAGGAGGGGGCGGTCTCGGCGCTCTTCGACGCCGCCGAGCACCGCATGGTGCGCCTCCTCATCCTCTCCAAGGGGCTCCGCGTGGACGGCAGGGGGGTCGACGAGATCCGCCCGATCAGCTGCGAGGTGGGATTCCTGCCCCGGACGCACGGCAGCGCCCTCTTCACCCGGGGGGAGACGCAGGTGCTCGCGATGACGACGCTCGGGACGCCGCAGGACGCGCAGCGCCTCGAGGCGTACGAGGGCGAGTCCTCGAAGAGCTTCATGCTGCACTACAACTTCCCTCCGTACTGCGTCGGGGAGACGAAGCCGGTGCGCGGCCCCGCACGGCGCGAGATCGGCCACGGCAACCTCGCCGAGCGCGCGCTCCTCGGCGTGGTCCCCAAGGAGTACGAGTACACGGTGCGGATCGTCTGCGACGTGCTGGAGTCCAACGGCTCGTCGTCGATGGCGAGCGTCTGCGGCGGGAGTCTCTCCCTGATGGACGCGGGCGTGACGATGTCCGCGGCGGTCGCGGGCATCGCGATGGGGCTGGTGCAGGAGGGGAGCCGGTTCGCCGTCCTCACCGACATCCTCGGCTCCGAGGATGCCTGCGGGGACATGGATTTCAAGGTGGCGGGGACGCGCAAGGGGATCACGGCGTTCCAGCTCGACAGCAAGATCAAGGGGATCGGCACCGAGGTGCTCGCCCAGGCGCTCGAGAAGGCGCATGTCGGCAGGCTCGTCATCCTCGACATCATGGACCGCGCCATCTCCCAGCCGCGCCCCGAGGTGTCGAAGTACGCCCCCCGCATCGTCAAGCTGAAGATCCCGATCGACAAGATCGGCGACCTGATCGGCCCCAAGGGCAAGTTCATCAAGAAGATCTGCCAGGACACGGGCGCCCAGATCGACGTCGAGGACGACGGTACGGTCAGCGTCTCCTCCAACACCCCCGAGAGCCTCGCCCAGGCGGTCGAGGAGGTCAGGCGCCGCACCGCGGAGGTGGAGGTGGGCAAGATCTATCCCGGAATCGTCAAGAACGTCCTGGATTTCGGCGCGTTCGTGGAGGTGATGCCCGGGAAGGAGGGGCTCGTCCACATCTCCAAGCTCGCCGACCACCGGGTGGCGAAGGTCACCGACGTCGTGAACATCGGCGACCAGATCGATGTCAAGGTGACGGGGATCGACGAGCAGGGGCGCATCAACCTGTCCCGCAAGGCGGTGCTCACCGGCAAGGACGACCCGGAGGAGGAGCGCCGGCCGCCGCGCAGGCCGTTCAGGCCGCGCGGGCGTAGGTAGGGGTCCCGCGCCCCCGCGGGTCCGACGTGGCGCCCGGCGGCTGCGGCTGCCGGGCGCCGTGGCGCCCGCCCGCCCGAGGAGGCATGCCCGGATGAGGATCATCTACGCAGTCCTGTTCTGGATGCTCTCCCTCCTGCTCTTCCTCAGCCTCTACACCTACGACCCGATGGACGTGCGGTACTACACCACGCAGCCGAACAGCCCGCCGTTCAACAGCGTGGGGATCGTCGGCGCCTGGACGGCGTTCCGCTGCTTCTTCGAGCTCGGCTTCGCCGCCTACCTCCTCATCTTCATCCTCTTCGTGATCGGCTGCGCCCTGGGGAGAGGCAAGGGTACCGCGAGGGCCTGGGCGGCCCGGGCCCTCGCCGGGGCCGTGATGGTCGTCTCCCTTTCCGTGTTCCTCCAGCTTCCCCACCGGATCCCGGGCCTCGTCGACGCGGCGCGGCGGCTCTCCCTGGTGGGGCCCGGCGGGCGGGTCGGCGACGCCGTGGGTTCCGCCCTGGTCCTCCCGTATCTCGGCTACACCGGCGCCACCGCTGTCTGCGCCGCGATCTTTCTCGGCGCCGTCGCGCTTTTTGCGCGGCTCACGCCGCTCGCGGCCGCCGCCGCGCTCGTCAGGAAGGCGGCGGGCGCAGCGGGGGAGTCCGCCAGGATCTCGGCGGAGGCGCTGCGGCACCGGCGGCGCATGGTCCCGCTCGGGATGCGCACCGTGCGCGTGCGTCCGTTCGCGCGCCGCGGCAGGCGGGCCGCCAGGATGAAGGTCGCGGTCCCCTCCGCGCGCGAGGTGCAGCGCGAGCTGCCGATCGAACGCGCCCCGGAGCGGCGCGAGAAGCCGGAGCGGCCGCCGAGGTCCGCGCCCGCGGCGCAGTTCCGGAGGCCGCGGGGAGCCGGCGCCTACCGGCTGCCGGGGATCGATCTCCTGCACGAGCCGCTCGCCTCGAAGGGGCGCCAGGCGGAGGAGGACCTCGAGAGGAACGTCGAGGTGCTCCAGTCCACGTTGCGGGAGTTCGGGATAGAGGCGCAGGTCGGCAACGTGATCAGGGGGCCGGTCATCACCCGCTACGAGGTGCACCCGGCCCCGGGCGTCAAGGTGCAGAAGATCACCGCGCTCGCGGACGACCTCGCGCTCGCGATGGCGGCGGCGAGCATCAGGATCGTCGCCCCCATCCCCGGGAAGTCGGCGGTGGGGATCGAGATCCCGAACATCAAGGCGACCCTCGTGGGCCTCAAGGAGATGCTCCTCTCGCGCGAGTACCGCCAGACGAGGAGGTTCATCCCGCTCGCCATCGGGAAGGAGATCTCCGGGAGCGCCGTCGTCGGCGATCTCCGGGAGATGCCGCACCTCCTCATCGCGGGCTCGACCGGCTCCGGGAAGACCGTCTGCATCAACAGCATCATCCTCACGATGCTCTTCTCCCGCACCCCCGACGAGCTCAAGCTTATCCTCATCGATCCCAAGCGGGTGGAGATGAGCCAGTACCGCGACATCCCCCACCTGATCACGCCGGTCGTCACCGAGAGCCGGATGGTCGCCCAGGCGCTCCGGTGGGCGGGGCGGGAGATGGAGCGCCGCTACAACCTCTTCTCCACGCACGTCGTCCGCGACATCGTCTCCTACAACGCCAAGGTGGCCAAGGAGGGCGCCTCCCTGAAGGGGGAGGACGGCGAGCCGCTGGAGTCGATGCCGTATCTCGTCGTCATCATCGACGAGCTTGCGGATCTGATGCTGGTGGCCCGGAAGGATATCGAGGACCCGATCATCCGCCTGGCCCAGATGGGGCGCGCCGCGGGCCTCCATATCATCCTGGCGACGCAGCGCCCGTCCGTCAACGTGATCACCGGCCTCATCAAGGCCAACTTCCCGACCCGGATCGCCTTCAAGGTGGCGAGCAAGGTCGACTCGAAGGTGATCCTCGACGGCAGCGGGGCCGACAAGCTCCTGGGGAAGGGGGACATGATCTTTATGCCGCCCGGCGCCTCTCGCCGGATCAGGGTCCAGGGCACGCTCGTCGACGACGACGAGATCAACGCGGTGGTCGAGTTCGTCAAGGCGCAGGGCGTCCCGGAGTACCGCGAGGAGATCCTGGCCGCGGAGGAGGAGGGGGCGTCGGGCGTCGAGGAGATAGACGACGACCTGTACCAGGACGCGGTCAAGACGGTGCGTCAGCTCGGGCAGGCGTCGGCCTCGATGCTCCAGCGTCGCCACCGGATCGGCTACAACCGCGCCGCGCGCCTCGTGGAGATGATGGAGGAGCGCGGGGTCGTGGGCCCGCAGCAGGGGAGCAGGCCGAGGGAGGTGTTGTGACCCCGAGGCGCGCGAGGCGACGGGTTCGAGGGGCGGGAGCGGCGGCGTTGAACAGGATGAAGGCGGAGGCGATTCGCATGGCGACCGGAGGAGCGAGATGACGAAGATAGGCGAATACCTGCGGAGCGCGCGGGAGGAGCGGAAGATACCGCTCGCGCAGGTGGCCCGCGACACCCGGGTGAACGAGCGGTACCTCTCCGCGATCGAGGCGGGTGAGTTCTCGCGCCTCCCGGCGGCCGCCTACGCGAAAGGGTTCATACGGATCTACGCGGAGTACCTCGGCCTCGACCCGAAGCCGCTGCTCGAGCAGTTCGCGCGCGAGCGTCCCGGCGCCGCGCGGTCCCCGCTCGACGCCGAGCGCGAGGCCGTTCCGTTCCCCGCCCGCGCGTCGCGGAACCGGCTCCTGATCGGCGTCGCGGCGGCGGCGGGTATCGTCGTGGCGATACTCGCCGTGTCGATGCTCCGCAGGTCCGCGTGTGCCCCCCGTCCCGCTCCCCCCGCCGCCCCCGCCACGGAGGAGCTCGAGACGCTGCCGCTGCCCTCCGTCCCCACGCCCAAGCCGTCCCCCGAACCCGGGGAGACGGAGGAGCCGTCCCCCGAGGTCTCACCGGTCGCGCGGAAGAAGCTCTCCATCAAGGCGAAGGAGCCGGTGACGCTCAAGGTCTACGCGGACGGCGCGCTGCTCTTCCAGGGGACGCTCGCGAAGGGGAAGGAGGAGTCGTGGACCGCCGCGGAGGGGTTCGATCTCCGCGTCAGCCGCCCGCGGATCGCGGAGATGCTCCTGGACGGCAAACCGATCAAGGGGATCAAGGGGCGGACCGCGCAGAACATCCAGATCGACAAGGACGGGAAGATCGAGTTCTACAAGGGGAAGCTCAGGGCGGAGTGACACGCAAGCCCTCAGCCACGATACGTCGGACGGGAGAGGGGAGATGGAGAAGACGAGGTGAGGCGGTCGTCTCACGGCTCCCGTCTTCCGTCTCGCGATGAACGGATGGGGATCAAGATCGGGATCGTCAGTCTCGGCTGCGCGAAGAATTTGGCGGATTCGGAGGTGATTCTCGGCTGCCTGCGGGAGGGCGGCTTCGAGGTCGCCGAGCATCTCGACGAGGCGCAGGTCGTGATCGTCAACACCTGCGCCTTCATCGCCGAAGCGGAGCGCGAGTCCGCGGGGACGATCCGCCGCCTCGAGGAGCTGCGGGCGCGCGGGGAGATACGGCGGCTCGTCGTCGCCGGGTGCCTCCCCGCCCGGCGGGGGGCGGACGTGGCCGCGACATTCCCCGGGGTGGACCGGTTCATCCTGCCCCCGGATATCCCGCACGCCGCGGAGATCGTCCGCGCCGCCCTCTCTGAGGGGCGGGCGGCCCCGGTCGCGGTGGGCGAAGCGGGATTCCTCGCCGGCCGCCGAAGCCCGCGCGTCCGGCTCACGCCGCCGCACTACGCGTACGTCAAGATCGGTGAGGGGTGCGACAACCGGTGCAGCTACTGCGTCATCCCGAGTATCAGGGGCGCGGCGCGTTCGCGTTCGGCGGATTCGATCGTCGGGGAGGCGCGCCGGCTCGCCGCGGAGGGGGTCAGGGAGATCAACCTGATCTCGCAGGACACGACCGCGTACGGAAACGACCGCCCCGGAGCGGAGGGGCTTCCGGCGCTCCTCACGCGGCTCGCGCGGATCAGGGGGCTCCGCTGGATCAGGCTCCTGTACGGCCACCCGGCGCGCTACACCGACGAGCTTTTGCGCGTCATCGCGGGGGAACCGAGGATATGCCGGTACGTCGATTTCCCGCTGCAGCACGCCTCCGACCGAATCCTCCGCCTGATGGGAAGGCGCATGACGAAGGCGCAAGCGGCCCGGCGGCTGGAGAGGGTGCGCCTGCTCGTGCCGGGGGTCACGGTGCGGACCACGTGCATGGTCGGGTTCCCGGGCGAGACCGAGCGGGAGTTCGAGGAGCTTCTCGGCTTCGTGCGGGAGGCGCGGTTCGAGCACCTCGGCGCCTTCGCCTACTCCCGGGAGAAGGGCACCGCGGCCGCCCGCATGGAGCGGCAGGTCCCCGCCCGGGTGAAACGGGAGCGGCTCCACCGGCTGATGACGCTCCAGCAGGGGATCGTCCGCGAATCGCTCGAGCGGATGCTCGGGCGCGACGCGGAGGTGATGGTGGACGAGCGCCTTGACGAGGGGTCGTTCCCGCTCCGCGGGAGGACCGCGGGCGACGCCCCGGAGGTGGACGGCTCGGTCTACCTCTCCGGGAACGACGCTGCCCCCGGGGAGATCGTCACGGTTCGCATCACGGGGATGATGGAGTATGACCTGGTGGGGGCTGTACGCTGTAAGCGGTGAGCGGCAAGCGGCACGCGGTATGATGCGGGCGGGAGGAGGCGTGCCGCGCCTCTGCGCGTTCTGCGGCATCCATCGCACAGCGTGCGGCGTGTAGCGTACAGCGTAGGACGCGAAATGAATCTTCCCAACAAGCTGACCACAAGCAGGGTGGCGCTCTCGTTCGTCTTCATCTATCTGCTCTGGGCGCGGTTCCCCGGCAGCATGTTCGCCGCCTGGCTCGTCTTCGCCGCGGCGGTCGCCAGCGACTTCCTCGACGGGTGGCTCGCGCGGCGGGGGCACGGGGTGACCGACTACGGCAAGCTGATGGACCCGGTCGCGGACAAGATGCTCATCTGCGCCGCGTTCGTCTCCTTCGTCCAGCTCCCGGACACGCACGTCCCGGTCTGGATGGTGGTGGTCATCATCAGCCGCGAGTTCATCATTACCAGCCTCCGCCTCCTGGCGCTCTCCAACGGGCAGGTCCTCGCAGCGGGGCTCTGGGGGAAGCACAAGACCGCCTCGCAGGTCGCCGCCATCCTCCTGATCCTCACCGTGCTTGCGGTGAAGGATCTGTCGCGCTGCCTCGGCATCGAGGAGTCGCTCCGCCCGTTCTACGACCCGGCCCGTTTCGCGGGGTTCGTCTTCTGGGTGATGATGGTGACGGTGGCCTTGACCGTCGGCTCCGGGCTCATCTACCTCTACGAGAACCGGGGGCTGTTCTGGGAGGGGGAACGGTAGGATGCGGGCGGGAAGGTGGGCGCTCTGGATCGCGACGTGCTGCGGCGCGGGGCTCTGCCCCGTCGCCCCCGGCACGGCGGGGGCCGCCGTCGGCCTGATCCCCGCCTGGCTTCTGGCCCCGTGGCCGGCCCTCTACGCGGCCGCGGCCGGGGCCCTCTTTTTCATCGGGATCGCCGCGGGCACGGCCGTGGAGAGGGCGCTGGGGGAAAAGGACCCGCCGAGCGTCGTCATCGACGAGGCGGCGAGCGTGATGCTCACCTTCGCCTTCCTCCCGCTGACGTGGGGGACGCTCGCCGTCGGGTTCGTCCTCAACCGCCTCTTCGACATCCTCAAACCGTTTCCCGCCGGGAGGCTGCAGGATTTGCCCGGCGGCTGGGGAATCATGATGGACGACCTGTGCGCGGGGATCTACGCGAATCTCGCCCTCCATCTGGCGCGGGCGTTCGGGTGGCTCGGATGAGGAGGAGCCCCGTTCCGGCGGCCGCGGCAATCGCCCTGCTCGCCCTCGCGGGAGCGTGGCAGGCCCCCGCCGCCGCATTCCCGCGGCTCTTCAAGGCCCCGGCCTACCCGACCGCGCAGGAGCAGTTCGAGTACGCCGCGTCGCGCGAGAAGGCGGAGGATTTCAACGGGGCGATGGACGCCTACCAGCGGCTCGTGGACGACTTCGGCGACTCCCCGCTCGCCGCCGAGGCGCAGTTCAGGGTCGCGGAGATGCTCGAGAAGACCAAGCGCTACTACCCGGCCTTCAACGCCTACCAGGCGGTGCTGGACAAGTTCCCGTCGTACCCCAAGGTCAACCTGATCCTCGAGCGCCAGTTCAGGATCGCGAACCTGTTCCTCTCGGGCACGGAAATCGGATTCCTCAGGATCAACCCGAGCGGCTCCCTCAAGCGCGCGATCGCCGCGTTCGGCAAGCTGCTCTCCAACGCCCCGTTCAGCGACTTCGCCCCGAACGCGCAGTACAACCTCGGCCTGGCGCACCTGGAGCGGAAGAACTATACCGAGGCGGCGATCGAGTTCGAGAAGGTCATCGCGCGCTACCCGCGGAGCGAGTTCGTCGCCGCGGCGAAGTTCCAGCTCGGCGTCTGCGCGTACCGCCAGGCGCTCGCCGCCCAGTACGACCAGGAGGCCGCCCGGGAGGCGATCAACCGGCTCGCCGACTATCTCGCCGAGTTCCCTTCGGACAAGAACGCCGAGCCCGCCAAGGAGATGATACAGGAGCTCCAGGGGAGGAAGGCGGGCGCCCTCTTCCAGATCGGCTGCTACTACCGGGAGCGCGACAATCCCAAGGCCGCGCTCATCTACCTGCGCGAGGTCATCAGGGACTACCCGCTGACCCGCTACGGGGAGAAGGCGCGCCGGGCCGCCCAGCGCGAGGAGCGGAGGCTCGAGTTCGCGGAGGGGGTCGGGCAGGCGCAGGAGGCCGTGGATGAGCTCAGGCGGCTCATCGCGAGCCAGCGCTCCGCGATCGCTGCCATCAAGCGGAAGGGGCAGACCCGGTGGGCGTTCTGGCGGTACGTCCTGCCGCGGACGCTCACCCCCGAGGAGGCGCGGGAGGTGGATGAGCGGGAGGACAGGATCCGAGCGCTCCGTGAGCGCCTCGCCCTCGCCGCGCTCGATCTGGAGGAGAAGACCGCGCTCGCGCGCAACCGCCGGACCCTCCTGGACGCCGAGGCCGCGGTGGAGAGGGAGGAGGAGGCGGTGCGGGCCACGCAGCTCGAGCTGCAGGTCGCGCAGAACAGATTCTCCGAGATGGGTTCGCTTCCCGAGGCGGCGGCCGAGATCGTGGAGCAGGCCGCGCGCGGGATCGCGGCGATGGAGGAACGCGTCCGGAAACAGGAGGTCGCGCTCGAGCAACTCAAGAAATGGCTCGGCGAGGTCGAGAGTCGGTGCGCCGCCGAGGACCAGCGCATCAGGGAGCGGTACGCGCAGAAACGCCCCGGCCGCCCCGCCGCGCAAGAAGAGGGGGCGCCGGAGCCCAGCCGCGGATGGTGGCCGTTCCGCCGCGCTTCGTCCGCCCACCCGGAGGGCGGGCAGGCCTCCGCCGGCGACGCCGCCTCCGCCCCGCCGTCGCCGCTGAGGCGGCTGTGGCCGTTCACGCGTCCGGAGGCGCCGCGCCCGGGTGAGGCCTCGGCCGGCACGGAGGAGACGTTCCGGGAGGCGGAGGAGTTCATGGCGGCGGCCCGGCGCCACCGGCTGGACCGGCAATGGGGGCCCGCGCTGGAGGCGTTCAACCGCGCCGCGCTGAAGCTGATGGAGATCAGGAGCGGCCAACCGGCGTACCGGAGCGCCGAGGTCCACCGGCGGCTCCAGGAGTGCCGCGACGCGATCGAGGAGGCGCGGGAGGAGAGCGCCCGAGCCCAGTACGACGAGCTCTCCGCCGACCTCGAGGCCCGCCTGGAGAAGAACCCCGATGACGCCGACGCCCTCGTCTCGCTCGGCGCCATACGCCGGCGGCGCGGCGACGCGCGCGGCGCGATCGACTGTTTCCGGAAGGCGGTCGGCCTCAAGCCCGACAAGGCGGAGGGATGGCACCTCCTCGGCGCCGCCTCCGCATCCGCCGGCGATCTCAGGACTGCGGAGCTCTGCCTGAGGAAGGCGGTTGAACGGGCGCCGTCGGCCGCGCAGGTTCGCTACGACCTCGGTCTCGTGCAACGGGAACTCGGGGAGTACGAGGCCGCCCGCGCCTCGTTCGAGGAGGCGGTTGCGGCCGACCCGTCGTTCGCCCCCGCCTGGTTCAGTCTCGGGGCTTTGTACCAGTCGGCGCTCTCCGACAGGGCCAAGGCCGCGGAGTGCTGGGAGCGGTACCTCCAGTTGAAGCCCGACGCCCCCGAGGCGCCGAGGATACGGGAATGGATCGACCGGCAGCGCGGCCCCGCGGAGATCAGGGCCTCGACCGCCTCCGGCGAACTCGCCCCCCCGGGAAGCGGGGGGCAGGGATGGGGAGGGTTGTTCCGGCGCGACCGGTGAGGGCGCGGAGGGGAGGGCGGGGATTTGGGGCCTGTGTTTTGAGATTTCGTTGTGGTACCATACCCCCGGCGCAACAAGGAGATCGGCAGATGAAAAGGACGTGTGCGGTTTTGTTCGCGTGCGCGGTGGCGGCGTCGACGGCGGGGTGCGGATACCGCGTCGGCTCGATGAACCCCGATGACCCGATCAAGACCATCTACATCCCGATGGTGAAGAACCTCACCAAGGAGCCGGCCCTCGGGGCGCAGGCGACCAGCAAGATCGTCAACGCCTTCCAGATCGACGGGACCTACATGGTGGTGAACGAGAAGGAGGCCGACGTCATCCTCGAGACCACCCTGACGACCTACAACCGGGCGGCGCTCCGCTACGACAAGAACGACATCACGCGCGAGTACCGACTGACGATCGGCGCGGATCTTGTCCTGAGGGACGCCAAGACCAGCAAGGTGGTCTGGAAGTCCACGAGGGTCGAGGGGGAGAAGGCGTTCTTCGTCACCATCACCCTGCCGGAGTCCGAGAGGATCGCCGTCCCGTTCGCCCTCGAGGATCTCGCGACCGAGATCGTCGAGCGGGTGACGGAGAGGTGGTAGGACGGCGGGTGACGGGCGTTGGGCGTCCGTTTCCAGGGCCGGAGGGGCGGGGGGAAAAAGGATCCGCGGCCGCGGGGATGCCCCGGGCGGCCGCGGATGCGCTGCCGGAAACGGTCAGGCGGTCCTGTGCGCGAGGCGCGACTTCTTCCGCGCCGCGCGGTTCTCGTGGATGATCCCCTTCTTCGCGGCCTTGTCCAGCGCCGAGGTGACGGAGGGGTACAGCTTCGCGGCGCCCTCCTTGTCCCCCTTGGCAAGTAGGGCTTCGTATTTCCTGGTCAGCGTCTTGAGCGCCGATTTAATGCGCGCGTTGCGCACGCGCTTTTTTTCATCCGCGCGCATGTGCTTCAGGCCGGATTTCCTTGTCGGCATCGGGTGCGTCCTCCTGTGGAATGTCGCGTCGCGACCGGGGCGACGGTGCGGAGGGCATATGTACCACCTTCCGGCCCCGAAGTCAACGGATATGAACGCCACCGTGCGCGCGCCTCGCGGATCGCCGGGGGCGCGGCGGGCGCGTTCGATGAGCCGCTCCCGCGCCGCGGGCCGCGCGAGGGCGGTTTCACCCCCTTGGCGGGGGATCGGTAGCGCAGGTACCTTCCCATGGCGCCGATGAGGATCGCCCGTTCAGCCTCCGCCGTCGGTCTGGCGACGCTCGTCAGCCGGGTGCTCGGCCTCGCGCGGGACATGATCATCCTCAAGGTCTTCCCGCCGATGCTGACCGACGCCTTCTACGCGGCCTTCCGTCTGCCCAGCACCCTCCGCTACCTGATGGGGGAGGGGGCCCTGAGCGCCGCCTTCATCCCGGTCTTCAGCGACTACCTCCGCAACAGGACCCGGCGGGAGGCGTGGGAACTCGTCGCGTCGGTTGCGGTCGTGCTGACGGCCGTGACGAGTTTCATCGCCCTCCTGGGGATCCTCTTCGCCCCCTGGATCGTGCGCGCGGCGCTCTGGGGCTTCGCCGCGGACGCGGAGAAGTTCCAAATCACCGTCGAGCTGACCCGGTGGCTCTTCCCGTACCTGATCTTCGTGTCGCTCGTGGCGCTCTGCATGGGGGTTCTGAACTCGTTGAGGCACTTTGCGATGCCGTCCCTGTCGCAGGCCGCCTTCAACGCGATGGTCATCTTCTCGGCGCTGTGCATCGCCCCCCGGTGGGGCGCGCGGCCCCAGGAACGAATAGTCGCCCTCGCCCTCGGCGTGCTGTTCGGAGGGGCGGTCCAGGTCGGGATGCAGATCCCGGCCCTGCGCCGGAAGGGGTTCATCCTCGTCTTCGGGCGCGTCTGGACGCACCCGGAGTTGCGCCGGATCGCCCGGCTGATGCTCCCGGCGACCGCCGGCCTCGCCGTCTACCACGTCAACCTCCTCGTGGACAACCTCGTGGCCTCCTTCCTCCCGCAGGGGAGCGTCACCTACCTGTACGCGGCCACGCGCCTCATCCAGTTCCCGATGGGCACGTTCGTGATCGGCATCTCCACCGTCGCCTTCCCGCTGATGGCGGGCTACGCCGTGGCGGGGGAGGTGGAGAAGCTGAAGGAGGCGATGAACTACGCCCTGCGGCTCGCCCTGTTCATCGTCGTCCCCGCCGCCGCGGGCCTCGTGGTCCTCGGGAGGCCCATCATCGGCCTCCTCTACGACCGGGGAGAGTTCCTCGCGGCCGGGAGCGCCGGCCCGACGTACTGGGCCCTGATCTTCTACTCCCTCGGCCTCTTCGCGGTGGGGGGCGTCGCGGTGGTCGTGCGCTGCTTCTACTCGATCGAGGACACGCGGACGCCGGTGCGGGTGGCTTGCGCGGCGGTGGCCGTCAACATCGTCCTGGATTTCGCCCTGATGATGCCCCTCAAGCACGGCGGGATCGCGCTCGCCACCTCCATCTCCTCGTGCGTGAACCTTTCGCTGCTCCTGTGGCTGCTGCGGAAGAGGGTGGGTGCGCTGGGGCTCCGGCGCGTCGGCGTGTCGCTCGCCAAAATCGCCGCCGCCACGGCGGCGATGGCGGCCGCCTCCTGGGCGGCGCACCGCGGCGTGGCCGCCGTCGCGGAGGGCGGGGGGATCGGGCCGCAGGCGTTCAGGGTCTTCGTGCCGCTGGCGGCGGGCGTCGCCGTCTACCTGGCGGCGGCGCGGGCAGCGGGAGCCCCCGAACTGGGGGAGCTCCTGCACGAGTTCAGGCGCCGGGGGCACTGAGGAACGCGGCTGAAGATGCGTGGGAGCACACCGGGCGGGGTGCGGGGGCGCGGCTCGGCGGCAGAGCCGAGTTGCGCAACCGGTCGGTCGCAACTTACTCCGGCGTCGACCTCGAGACGGGCCGGTTCCTCTCGGTCATCCTCGACTGACCAACTTCATCGATCAGGGCCTTGTCCCGATTCGCCGCCCCCCCACGACTTGCGCCAGAGTACGTCAACGCCGACGACGCGATCCGCCTGGACTCCGGGTCGTCCAGATCTCCGGGTATCCGCGGGAATAGCCCGGGCGCACCCGAAAGCCGGAGCCGGACGACGCCTTTTTTCCCAGCCGTCCGGCGGCAGCACGCACGCCGCCACGGTGCGCGAGGTCATCGACGCGCCTGCCCCGCAAACGCGCGGGGCGCCGCACCTCCGCTCCGTCGCGTCAGATCTCCGAGGGGCGGAGCCCCGCCTGACGCGCCTGGCGGAGCGCCTCGGCGTACTCCTGCCGCGTTATCCTGCGGGCGATCTCCGGATACTCAGACGCCCGGTAGGCCGGGGTGTACTGCGCCATGATGTTGAGGTACGTCTCCGCGGGGAGCTCCGCGGCGATCGTTTCGACGACCCCCTTCGTGCCGCTCACCCCGTTCGGCATCACCAGGTGGCGCACCATCAGCCCCCGGCGGACGAGACCATCCGTCCCCGGGCGCGCCGTCCCGACCTGGCGCTGCATCTCCGCGAGCGCCGCGCGCGTGATCGCGGGGTAACGCGACGCGCCGGCCGAGTATCTGGCCGCCATCGCCGGGTCCGAGTATTTGAAGTCTGGGAGGTAGATGTCCACTACGCCGTCGAGCAACTTCAGGACGGAGACCTTCTCCCAGCCGCAGCTGTTGTAGACGAGCGGCAGTCGCAGCCCGCGTCCCGCCGCGTGGTCGAGCGCGAGGAGGATCTGCGGGGAGTAGTGCGTCGGGGTCACGACGTTGATGTTGTGGCACCCCCGCCGCTGGAGGTCGAGCATCATCCCGGCGAGATCCTCGACGTTCCGCGCGCGCCCCTCACCCCCCTGGCTGATCTCCCAGTTGATGCAGAAGACGCACCGGAGGGAGCAGTGTGAGAAGAAGATTGTGCCGGACCCCCCGCCTCCGACGAGCGGGCGCTCCTCGCCGAAGTGGGGGTGGTGCGAAGCGATCTCGAGCTGCGCCGAGGCGCCGCAGAAGCCCCGCGCGCCGGCGAGCCGCTTCGCGCCGCACTCCCTCGGGCAGAGCGTGCAGCGCTCCATCATCCGCCAAAGCGTCTCGCCCCGCTGCAGGAGCTCGCCGCGCCGGTGGAGCTTCAGGTACGCGGGCTCGAAACCCGCCGCCGCGCCCGCCGCCCCGCCGGGCGGCGGGGAGCCGCGCCCGCATCCGCCCAACGCGCCCGCGCCCCCGAACCCCGAAAGGGCGAGGAGAGCGCACGACCGCATGAATTCGCGCCTTGTCTGCCGCATCCGCATCTCCCGCGCGCCTCTCGTCTCAAGTATACCCGAACCGCGCCGCCGGAAAAAGCCGCTCCCGCGCCTGCACCCCCCGCTCCGGTCACACCCCCCTTGGGTGGTTGCGTGACTCCACGAAGGGTGGTACCCTTACATCGCCAACCTGACCATTTACCACGGGAGGGGATTATGACCAAGTCCTCCGCCTGTCTAACCCCCACTCTTGCGCTATCCCTCTCACTCATATTCTATGGATGTGCTTCCCATCAGGATGGCCTGTTCCCTTCTGTTGAGTATCACAAGCAACAGATTGCCTGCCAGCAAGCCAAACTGGTTTATTTCCAAAAGCAAGCGCAGTACCACAAGGAACAACTTGAAGCACGGAAGGCAAATCACGGTCAACTGCTTATCAACGCGAGAGGAGAAGCCGAGGCAATGGAGGACGGTGCCATTATGACCGCCAAGGTCATAGGCGCACTCATTGCCGCAGGTGCCGCCAGCAACTCTGGCCAATGTACATCTGGTAAGGGTGGGGCAGGGGGGCGGTTCCCCCCGGGGGGGCATAGTCGATGCCGAGAATGATTCCCATCCCATTCGGGTAGCGGAGCAACACATCCCCTATGCCCCAAAATCACCCCCCTTGGGTGATTGTGTGATTCCCCCTATGGTGTTACCCTTTGAATCATTAATCCAAACAGTCATCATAGGAGGGGCTTTTGAAACGATCCGCCGCCTTCTTGATGCTTTTCCTTTTGAACTGAATTTGCCTTAGAACCATCCCGATCACATGCCTAGAAGCGCCGATTCGCGATCAAAATATCCGGCGAGCAACCAGCGAGGTGAGGCCGTGAACCGCATCTACCAGGGCAAGGTAACGAAGGTCGAGATCCTTGACGAGCGGGATTCCCAGGGGGAGACGAAGTGGCTCGAACTCCCCGCCGCGGAGTGGCATGCCGCGCTCTGGCGCCACCATGAGCTGTTCCAGGACGCGGTGAACTACTACACCCTCTGCCTGGCGGCGATGGCCGCAGGCGTGAAGGGCGACTCGCCGCAGGCGAAGGCACTGGGTTCCTGGGTGGCGAAGGTGAAAGAAAACTGGACGACCGCGAGCCGCAGGGCCCAGGTGTTCGACGGCCCCGGGGAGCGCCTCGCCAAGCTCCTAAAACTCAAAGCCGGTGAGACCGGCTTCGATAAGGCGGCGGCACACGTCCTTCGTACGAGCCGCGCGACGGGGCCACAGCGTTTGGCCGCGCTGCTCCAACTGCTCGACGAGGCCGATAAGGGGGATCTGAACCAGGTATGCGTCAGAAGGATCGCATTCCTGTGTCCTGCCAGGCCTGACAGCGAAACCCGCCCAACGAGCGAGGCCCTCGCGTCGAGCCAGGTGGTGAAACGCCAGGAGGAGGTGCGCAGATACCATCGAATGCCCCGCTCGGAAGCGCTCGAGGCGGCATCGGATCTGAAACTCGGCCTGTTCCTAACGCAACCCCCCACACAGTTCCTGAAAGGGCAGGATGCCGCGAAGGAGCTGTCGAAGAAGTTCGCACAGGCGGCGGCGAGGCATCCCGAACTCAAGAAGGCCTCCGCAAAGTTCCAGAAGCATCTCGCCATCTGCGGCGGCAAGCTGAAGATACCGGCGCCGGGGCGGAAGCCGAGCGGCCTCTATCCGCTAGCGGCGGTCTTCAAGTACTTCCCGTGCCGTGAAGCACTCGATGCCTTCCTCCAAGCGACCAAGACGCTCGCCGAGGGTAAGGACAAGATCAAGGCCGAGGATGCCATAGACGATGCCCGCGTCGGCGACAAGCCGCACTTCGACTATTTCACCAACCTAGCACTCGTCCCCGGCGGCGACGGCGGCAGGGAGACGCGGGCGGTCTGGTTCGAGTACGACCTCGCCGCCTTCATCGAGGCCCTCAAGGCACCCCATCGCTACTACCAGGACACGCTCAAGCGCGAAGCGGCCGCGGAAGGGCTGCGCAGACGGATCGCGGCGATGGATGGGCGGGGTTGCGAGGCATCCGGCGACGACGAGGCCGGCGAACCGCTGCCAGGATTCGAGGGCGACGAACGCATCCGGCTTCTGCAAATCATCGTCCGTGACAAACTGAAATGGGTGGCCGAGGCGGAGGGCGGGGATGCGGACCCCGAGGAGAGGGAATACACGATCCGGGGGCGAACGCTACGCGGGTTCGGGGAAATCAAGCGCCGCTGGCGTGCCGCCGCCGAGGACGGGCGCGCCAAGGAGAATCATCTCTTGGACATCCTCGCCGCGGAGCAGACGGAGCACAGGGATGACTTCGGGAGTTCTGCGCTCTACCGCGAGCTTGCGAAGCCGATGTTCCACCCCATCTGGCGCGATGAGGGGACGCAACCCTGGCACGCCGAGGATCCGCTCCGGGCGTGGCTCGCCTACAACGACCTCAAGGCCGAGCTCGTGGACAAGGAGCAACCGATACGTTTCACACCCGCCCATCCGGAATGCTCGCCCCGGTTCTTCATATTCCCGAAGAGGAGCGAGTCGAAACCTAAGAAGGGGGAGCGGATCGCCCGGAAACCCGGCCTGCTGTCACGGCACGAGCCGGGCCAACTAGCGTTCACCGCCGGTATAGTGTCGCCGACCGCCGGCGGCCTCTCTCCGAAGGTCGCCCGGATCCATTATGCCGCCCCGCGCCTCTGCCGCGACCGGATCCGGACCAGCGGGGACAGCGACCTCCACGAGGCCCCCTGGGTGCAGCCGATGATGGCGGCGCTCGGACTCGCGGAATCGCCCGAACGAGTGAACTTCGCCAACTGCCGCATCACGCTCGAGCCGACGAGCCCTTCCGACATCCAGCTCGTGTTCCCGCTCGAGGTGGGTGCGGAGCGCATCAAGAAGGCCATTGCATCGGCATTCTCATGGGAACGACAGTTCAATATGCAGCCGGAGGGAGTCGGCTTCTGCAACGCCTCGCTACGATGGCCGCACGAGAAACAGCTATCGAAGGCGCCTTCTCCGTGGCACAAGGAGGTGGACGAGTTCCGCTGCATCGCGGTCGACCTCGGCCAGCGCAACGCGGGGGCGTATGCCCGTATCTGCGTGAGAAGTGGGAGGAACCCCGGCAAGCGTCCGTCACGTGCGATCGGGGAGACCGGCGGCAGGCGGTGGCGGGCGGAGTTGGAGAGGGCGGGTCAGTTCCGTCTCCCCGGCGAGGACGCGAGGATCTGGCGCGAGAAAAGCAAGCTCGATGCCCGACGACCGGACGACTCGGGCCTGGAATTCGATTTCCGCGAGGAGCTGTGGGGCGACCGCGGCCGGCCCGCGAGGGACTGGGAGGCGGACGACACCGCGGAACTGATGCGGCTTCTCGAGGCGCCTGCCGAGGACGAGCGGCATTCGATCCTGGATAACGGATGGCGCCGGGAATTGAGTTTCCCGGAGCAGAACGACAAACTGCTGATCGCTGTGCGGCGTTTCCAATCGCGCATCGCGCGGCTCCATCGCTGGTGCTGGATGCTCAGAGGCGACGACAGGCAGAAGGACATCGCCTGGACGGAGATCACGGAATGCGAGGATGTGCGCTTGGTGCCGGCCGAACTGCGCACGGCTGCCAAGAAGCGCGATCCCCGCGTGAAGGAGGGATTGGAGCGTCAGCTCCGCGAAAGGATCGAACTCGCCCCGGACCTCCTCGTGCGGATCGCCAACCGCGTCCTGCCGTTGCGCGGCCGTTCCTGGCGCTGGGAGCGGCATCCCTCTTCGACTCCCAGGAACACCCTGCATCACCTCACCCAAAGTGGTCCCCCCCTAGACAGCGGCAAGAGGCCGGTATGGCTCCGTGGGCAGCGCGGGCTTTCGTTGAGACGCATCGAGCAGATCGAGGAGCTGCGGAAGCGTTTCCAGTCGCTCAACCAGTCGCTACGACGCGAGGTGGGTGGGAAGGCGCCCATCCGCAGGGACGAGGCCGTCCCCGACACCTGTCACGATCTGCTCGAGAAGCTGGCCAATCTCAAGGAGCAGCGGATCAACCAGACGGCGCATATGATCCTCGCCGAGGCCCTCGGCCTCCGCCTCGCCCAGCCCGCCCCGGACAAGAAGGCGTTGCGCCAGCGGCAAGACCAGCACGGCGCCTACGAGAAGATACTGGACGGGCAGGGACGCTGGCTCGGGGTCGCGGACTTCATCGTAATCGAAAATCTTTCGCGTTACAGGGCGAGCCAGGGCCGCGCTCCGCGAGAGAACAGCCGCCTTATGAAGTGGTGCCACCGCGCCGTGCGGGACAAGCTTAAGCAACTCTGCGAGGTGTTCGGGCTGCCCGTGGTCGAGACGCCGGCGGCGTACTCGTCCCGATTCTGCTCCCGCAGCGGGGTCCCCGGGTTCCGCGCGGCCGAGATCGCCGCGGGCTTCACGAAGGACGGGCAGTGGCGCTGGATCGCCGCGAAGAAGGACGAGCACGGGCGCCCCACAGGTGAGGCACAGAGATTGGCCGCGCTCGATCGGCAGCTCGCGGAGGCGCAGATCGCCCTCGAGAAGTCCTTGGTCGGGGAACGGCGCCCGGGGCCCTGTCCGAAGCGCACTCTGCTCGTCCCTTCGGCGGGCGGCGGGATTTTCGTGCCTATCGTGGATGCCGTGAAACGTTCCGAAATGCAGCCCGCCCTCGCGCAGGCCGATGTGAACGCCGCCATCAATCTCGCGCTACGCGCCGTGGCCGATCCCCGAATCTGGGAGATCCATCCCCGCCTGCGCACTATGCGCGCCGGCATCGGGCAGACCGGCAAAGGCAAAGGGTCGGCGAACAGGACGCCGGGCACGGATGAAATGCGGTTGCTGACTCGCGAGAAACGACGATACGGGGAAAAGGGGCCGGCGATTGCCGTCCATCGATCCGACAGTGCCGGTAAGAACGATACCGCCCAGCCCAACTTCTTCGCGGACCTAGCCGGTCTGGCAGGCCTCGCGGAGAAGCTCAGCGGGGAGAGCCGCGAGCATCGCTGGCTGCGCGACGAATGGACGACCGCGGACATCCAGGGCGAGGAAGGCGCACCGGAGCTCGTCCACGGCAAGTCGTTCTGGGGCTGCGTGAAGGCCGCGCAGTGGAGCCGTATCCAGGAGATCAACGGCCGGAGATTGTCCAAGTGGCGCACGAAATGATATCCCGTGCCCCTCATAATCGATGAGCGACGCGGCATTGCGAACCGACGGCTCGTTTGATGCGCAGCCCAAGCTGAATGTGCGCGGTCTCCACAACTACGCCTATTGTCCCCGCCTATTCTACTATCAATGGGTGGAGAACATCTTCCAGCACAACGCCGATACGGTGGAGGGGGGGTATGCCCATCGTGCCTCGGATCGTCCCACCTGCTTCGATGAACTCAAGGATGCAATCGAACTGCCCGAGGATTCCTCGATCAGATCGATGCACATTGAAAGCGACACATACGGCCTTGTAGGAGTCGTGGATCTCATCGAAACGCGTGCGGGCGGCGTGACGGTAATCGATTATAAGAAAGGCGTTGCATGGCGCGATGCACACGGCAATCGCGTTGCGAAGGAGCCTGATGCCGTTCAAGTCGTGGCCTACGCTCTGCTGCTCCGAGAAAGCGGCCACATTCCTCGGGAAGCGTTCATCTATTACGCGGCGGAGAAACGGCGTGTGTCGGTGGACATCTCCGAGGAAAGAATCAACGCCTGCGTCGAGAAAATCGTGGAGGCCAAGTCCTTAGCGTCTCGTGGCGAATGTCCACCCCCGTTGGAGGATGATCCACGCTGCCTGTACTGCTCCGCATATCCCATCTGCCTCCCCGGAGAATCTGCCTTCTGGCGGCTCGCAAAGGATGGAAACGTTGCGATCAAGAGAGCCCCCCGCCCAGACAACGATGAAGGGGAGATTTTAGTAGTGCAAACACCGGGAGCGACCGTCGGACGTAGGGGCGGCGAGATCACGGTGTCACTGAATGGCGAGATAGTCCGCAAACTCCCTTCCCGTCAGTTGCGTGCTGTGTATCTTTATGGTGCGGTTCAACTCACCGCGGCGGCGGCGCAGACGCTCCTGGAACTCGGGATCGACGTGTCATTCTTCGCCCCTTCGGGACGCTTTCTCGGGCTTCTGCGCGGACTTCCCGCATCCGGAGTGGACGCGCGCCGCGGGCAGTACCGTCTCTTTGAAGATGCACGAACGTGCCTCGGGGTCGCACGCGAAATCATACGCGCGAAGATTCACAACCAGCGCGTGATGCTAATGCGGAACGGGGATGCGCCGGAACCTTTGCTGGCGCAGCTTGCGGATCTTAAGGACAGAGCGGTCAAGGCGATGGGGATGAAAGAATTGTTGGGTGTGGAGGGTATGGCCGCGGCCCTCTACTTCGAGCAGTTCAACGGTATGCTGAAAGCCAACGAACATCGCCTTTTTGAGTTCCACGCTCGCAATAGACGCCCCCCGCGCGATCCGGTCAACGCGCTTCTATCGATGGGATACAGCATCCTCTGCAAGGAGGTCACTGGGATCTGCCATGCGGTGGGTCTCGATCCATTCCTCGGCGTTATGCATCAGCCACGCTATGGCAGGCCGGCATTGGCGCTCGACTTGATGGAGGAATTCCGGCCGCTCATCGCCGATAGCGTCGCTATTAGTATGATCAACCGCAGCGAGGTCAACCGGGGCGATTTCATCATCAGCGCTGCAGGAGTATCCTTGGACGAGCAAGGGCGGCGCGCCTTTTGGGAATCCTATTGCCGCAGAATGGAAACGGAAGTTGCCCATCCCCATTTTGGATATCGGATGCCCTATCGGCGGATGCTCGAAGTCCAAGTAAGACAGATGTGGCGGTTTGTCAGAGGCGAGGCGAACAATTACATCGGCTTCACCACTAGATAGATATGCCGAGAATACGCTATCTCGTCTGTTACGATATCGCAGACCCCAAACGGTTGCGTAGAGTGGCTAAAGTTCTCGAGGCATATGGCAGGCGTCTCCAGCTATCGGTATTCGAGTGCTCCCTGGACAAGCAAAGGTATACCCAGGCCAAAACAGAGCTGGCCGAAATCCTGAATCACGCGGAGGACCAAGTGCTATTCGTCTCACTGGGAACATCGGGCGATGATTCCAGTATCCTGATAGAAGCGATGGGGCTTTCTTACACCGGTCGACCGCGAGTTACAGTAATTTGATTGTATAAAGGGCTATCTCTGCTATCATAGCCATTGGCTAAGGCCATCGATCACAACCCTTCCGCCATTGGGGTTGCAAGTTCCTTGAAATCGCTTGCGGGGCGAGCGCGGAAATTGCCTCCAGCTCGATCTGGGACGCTCGCGTGCTGTATCTCCTTGATCCGTAGTTGGATATGGGTGACTGGGGCCTCCCATAACACCTTCGATATGTCGTGAAGGAGGGGTGCTCGCTTGGGTTGAGTTTACCCCTTCAAGGCCAATGGCTTCTGAAGGCTAGGGCGGCATCCGCAGCGGATTCTCGGAGCTTGAGGCGG